>NZ_RCSQ01000173.1:0-12486 GCF_004103255.1 Pseudoalteromonas sp. PS5 | reverse complement strand
AATTAAGAAAATTGGTATAATTGACGCACGACTTACTGAATAGAATTGCTATAACAATAAAAAAACCCATGCAGTGCATGGGTTTTTTTATTTCTTTTTAATCGCTTATGCAAATAATGCGTTTGCTTTCTCAACGATGTTTTCGACAGTAAAGCCAAACAGTTTAAACAGCTCACCTGCTGGTGCTGACTCACCAAAGGTAGTCATACCAACGATTGCCCCATTCAACCCTACATACTTGTACCAGAAGTCTTCAATACCTGCTTCAATTGCAACACGGCGTGTTACTGAACTTGGTAGAACGCTTTCTTTATACTCTGCAGATTGTGCATCGAAAATATCCGTTGAAGGCATAGACACAACGCGTACTTTTTTGCCATCTGCACGCAGTTTATCAGCAGATTCAACCGCAAGCTGTACTTCTGAACCCGTTGCAATCAGGATGATTTCCGGTTCACCATCACAAGACAGTACATAACCACCCTGCTTAATAGCTGCTACTTGCTCAGCAGTACGAGGTTGCTGCTCTAGCCCTTGACGGGTAAACACTAGGGCAGAAGGACCATCGGCACGCTCTATTGCTTGCTGCCAAGCAACTGCAGACTCAACTTGGTCACATGGACGCCAGCTTGCAAGATTTGGGGTGGTACGTAAGTTTGCCATTTGCTCAACAGGCTGGTGCGTTGGACCATCTTCACCAAGACCAATTGAGTCATGAGTGTAGACAAAAATACTTCTTTGCTTCATTAATGCAGCCATACGTACCGCGTTACGTGCGTATTCCATAAACATTAAGAATGTTGCACCATAAGGGATAAAGCCTTTGTGTAGCGCAATACCATTCATAATGGCAGACATACCAAATTCACGTACACCATAGAAGATATAGTTACCCGCTGCGTCTTCGGCTGTTAAACCTTTTGACTGATCCCAAAGCGTTAAGTTAGAACCCGCTAAGTCAGCAGAGCCGCCCATAAACTCAGGAAGAATTGGGCCATAAGCGTTTAAGGCATTTTGTGATGCTTTACGCGTTGCAGGATTTGCCGGATTCGCTTGTAGTTCAGCGATATACGCTTCTGTTTTTTCTGACCAATCTGCTGGCAAATCACCTTTCATACGGCGTTCAAATTCAGCGGCAAGCTCTGGGTAGTGCATTTGATACTCAGTAAACTTGATTAGCCATTCGCTTTGTTGGTTCTGACCACGCGCTGTTGCATCCCATTTCGCGTAGATATCTTCAGGAATGTCGAATGCACCGTGCTCCCAACCAAGGAACTCACGAGCAGCTTTGATTTCATCGTCACCAAGCGGTGCACCGTGGCAATCGTGGCTGCCAGATTTATTTGGTGAGCCATAGCCAATAACGGTTTTACAACAAATAAGCGTTGGTTTGTCAGATTCAGCTTGAGCCGCTTCAATTGCGGCTTTAATCGCGTCGCTATCATGGCCATCAACGTCTGCAATGACATGCCAGCCGTACGATTCAAAACGCTTCGGTGTGTCGTCGCTAAACCAACCTTCGACTTCACCATCGATTGAAATACCGTTGTCATCCCAAAACGCAATGAGTTTGCCAAGTCCAAGTGTACCTGCCAACGAACATGCTTCGTGTGAAATCCCTTCCATCAAACAACCATCACCTAAGAAGGTGTAGGTATAATGGTTTACGATGTCATAATCTTCGCGGTTAAACTGCGCAGCTAAGGCTTTTTCAGCAATCGCCATACCTACCGCATTAGTGATACCCTGACCAAGTGGGCCAGTAGTCGTCTCTATTCCTGGTGCATAGCCATACTCTGGGTGACCTGGCGTTTTGGAATGTAACTGACGAAAGTTTTTAATGTCATCGATTGATAGATCATAACCCGATAAATGTAGCAATGAATAAATAAGCATTGAGCCGTGACCGTTTGATAATACAAAACGATCTCTATCTGCCCATTCAGGGTTACTTGGGTTGTGTTTTAGAAAGTCGCGCCAAAGTACTTCTGCGATGTCCGCCATGCCCATAGGGGCTCCTGGGTGGCCAGACTTGGCCTTTTGTACAGCGTCCATGGAAAGAACGCGAATTGCATTAGCAAGTTCTTTGCGAGATGGCATGAATTCTCCTACCTTTAAATGTGTTTCGCGGGGGTTGAACCCATTCTTACTTATTTATATGGCCTACTGCAACGGCAAAGACCATAAAAAAACAGGTACAGACTGACTTTTTCTGGCCATTAAAAAAGATTGAACAATTTTGGACGTCTAGGCGTAAAATAACTAGTCAATGGGTAGGTTTTTTGGTTAGAATACGCCCCTTAATTTTTCGCGCTGTTCCTGATGTTTGTGAAGCGCAATATTTGTGAGCATAAATACAATGGCTAAACATTTATTTACTTCTGAATCTGTTTCTGAGGGTCATCCGGATAAAATCGCCGATCAGATCTCTGATGCGGTTCTAGATGCCATCCTTGAGCAAGATCCAAAAGCACGTGTTGCGTGTGAAACTTACGTTAAAACCGGTATGGTTATGGTTGGTGGTGAAATCACGACTAGCGCTTGGGTTGATATCGAGGAATTAACTCGTAAAACTGTGCGTGAAATTGGTTATACCCACTCTGACATGGGTTTTGATGCGGATTCATGTGCAATCCTAAATACCATTGGTAAGCAATCACCAGACATCAACCAAGGTGTTGATCGTACTCGCCCTGAAGAGCAAGGTGCTGGTGACCAAGGTCTAATGTTTGGTTACGCGTGTAACGAGACTGACGTACTTATGCCTGCGCCAATTACGTACTCACACCGTTTAGTGCAACGCCAAGCACAAGTTCGTAAAGACGGTACATTACCTTGGCTACGCCCTGACGCTAAGTCTCAGGTAACATTTGCATACGAAAATGGTAAAGCGGTTGGTATCGACGCTGTGGTTTTATCTACTCAACATTGTGACTCAGTATCGCAAGACGACCTAGTAGAAGCAGTGATGGAAACTATTATCAAGCCGACTTTACCAGCTGAGCTTATCACTGAAGCGACTAAGTTCTTCATCAACCCAACTGGCCGTTTCGTTATCGGTGGTCCTATGGGTGACTGTGGTCTAACTGGTCGTAAAATCATCGTAGATACTTACGGCGGCATGGCTCGTCACGGTGGTGGTGCATTCTCTGGTAAAGATCCATCAAAAGTTGACCGCTCTGCAGCGTACGCGGCACGTTATGTTGCGAAGAACATTGTTGCAGCAGGCCTTGCAGACAAGTGTGAGATCCAAGTGTCTTACGCAATCGGTGTGGCAGAGCCTACATCTATCAGCGTTGAAACATTCGGTACAGCTAAGCTTGAGGAATCTCGTCTAATCGAGCTTATCCGTGAACACTTCGACCTACGTCCTTATGGTCTGATCACAATGCTTGACCTAGAACGTCCAATTTATCAACCTACTGCTGCTTACGGCCACTTTGGTCGTGAAGAGTTCCCATGGGAAGCAACAGATAAGGCTGACGCACTACGTGCAGCAGCAGGTCTATAAGCCCTGCTATTCAGAGAAAAGGCGCTATATGCGCCTTTTTTGTTGTCCAGACAAAGTATGTTCACCCGATAAATACCTCATCAACATCATCTTTTAAGTTTTGATATTCGTCTTCATGAATATTAAGTTCAATCATGACTTTGTCTTTAAACAAGTGCCAATCTGCTGAACTTCTAAAGTGCTTTGCCTCAAAACATAGGTTTTCAGCGAGCTTTAAAGCAGCAAATGTTTGTGCATGCTGGGCATTTTTTTCTGATTCTTCAAGGTAACTGACATCATGATGACGTAAAATCATTTGGCATATTTCTCTGGGTAAGTGCCATGAGGTTGCTAAAAAATACCCAACCACTGTATGTGGTACTGGATATTTCTGCTGCTCATAATCAATCAGTGTTCGTTCTGGCCGTTCTATTGATAGCTTTATCACCTCAGCGTAGTCAGGATATTTTACCGCCATTGCAGGGATCCCAGCATCATGGAATAGCCCCAGTAATTGTAAATTCTCTAAAGGTAATGAAGACTTTAAGTAGTGACCGACGACAAGTGCAGCCTTTGATATATCAGCTGCATTGTCCCAAAATTGCTGCAACGAAATGCAGCACTTTGATTGCTCAAATGCGTTTTTAAGCAAATACCCTGTTACCAACTGCGTAATACAAGTTACTCCCAAAAACATCACCGCTTGTCGTATATCTGTAATAGTACGAGCAAGGCCATAGGCAGGTGAATTTATCACTTTTAATACCGCAGCAGACGCACCGACATCTGCAGCAATTATGTTTGCAACAGCAAATAATTCAGGTTCAGATTTTGATAATTCATTTTGAAGTGCTTGCAGGATTTCAGGTTTAGCAGGTAGGTTAAATCCACCACGTAAATCATTTAGCACTTTGTCGTCTATATCGATCATTGGGCTACCTCAGCTTAGATATTCCAAAGTTTAGTTCATCAAGAAATATTTGCAGTATCTCTGTACAAATCACTAGGCTTTGGCGCAAACTAGACAGCTGCTAAACTATGATATGACGAAAATAATGATACAAGGTTACAATTGATGTCGAAAAACAGCCTAACGCCGTTTTTACTGGCTTTGAAAAGCGCAGATATCACCAAAATACAAGCGATGTATTGTCAGTCCACTACTGAGGGAAAAGTAGAAGTACTCAAATTTCTATTTCAAAGCGCACAAAATAATGATGCCTTGTACGGCCATTACCAAGATATCGCAACGCTTTGTCTCCAAGTTGGCGAATTTCCAACGCCGCTACTAGGTGCAATCAATTCGTTGGAAAAGTTCTCTTTTTTCTCGTCTCCTCTTATCCTATCGTCGCAAATTATGTGCAGCAACCAACAGGGAAATACCATTTTGCATGTATTCTTATCAACCGTTGCGGCATCGGAAAATGGCCTTAACTATCTAAAAACACTGTTACTGTTCGAAAGTCGAGAAATCTTACAAAACGCCCTTAGTCATAGAAATGACAAGCAGTTGACCCCGCTAGAGTGTTATTTAGCTTTTAATGCCAATATTGATGCACTCGCAATCCAAGAGCTAAGTGCGCTATTGGGGTTAATTGAAGTGGAACGCAGACAAACCGACATTCAAGCTAGTAATGCCAAGGTCATTGAGTCACACTTACGACAGCAAAATCGATTAAGTGACTATAAGCAGTTTCTCTTGGCGACATACTATAAATCAAACCATTAACAGATTAGTCTGAAATATACTCCGCTGCAGTCATACGGTGATAAGTGACGTTGCTGTATAATAGATGAATGGGGTTAGGATCAACCACTTCAATTGGAATGTTGTTTTGTCTAGCAATATCTAATGCCATTTGCGTAATATTCACACTAAACGAAGTACCCATAAATATTATCCGTTCTGCGCTATACATTCTGCGTTGCGCTTCGCTGATCTGATAAAGGTCAGTGTAATATTCGTCAAATAACAACACATAAGGCTTTAGTGAGTGACCTTTTTGCGGGCCATTCTTAGGGATCTTAAACACCGCTAACAATGACTCAGCTAACTGACTTTCATCAACGTCATCCCAAGGTGCAGAATAACGCTCAACCGACTCACCTTGAGTATGAAACAACGTTACTTGATCTACTCGACCATGCACAGCGATATACTGTTTGTTTCCAGCCTTACCATCAAGACCATCAATGTTTTGCGTGATAACATTTTTATCACTCAGCCACTGATGTACAGGGTTTGGTCCATGGTTGCGATAGCTAACAAAACGATGGTAATACCACTTTAGAAATTCTCCGGGATTGGATTTATACATCGCGCGAGTAGCCATTTCTTGAGGTGTATAGTTAGCAGAACCTATTGTCCAAAAGCCATCTTCACCTCGAAATGTTGGAATACCGCTTTGCGCGCTGACCCCTGCTCCGGTGATATATAACGTTTTCATTGGTTTACCATCTGTAAAAATCGACTCAACCTAAACACGAGTTATCACAAACTTGATTAGATTAAAACAAAGTATGCAACCAGCGCAACGATTGCAATCGTCGCTGCAACATACAATGGTAACTTATTGCTAGGCTTCGCTGCTGTTATCGTGTCAACTTGACTATCATGTTGATTTTTTGGTGTGTCAGCAGATTCAGAAACATCCGAAGCTGGCTCACTTGTTTCCGTTGTTTTTGGTTGTGATTCTGGCTCAACGGTTCCATCGAAAGCGCTACAAGGGATTTGCCACTGATACCCTTTACGCGAAAAAGTCTTGATCGCATCATCACCAAACAGCGCTCTTAAATGGCCTATATTTTGAAAAACAACCTGATCAGTCACCTTTCTGTCTGGCCATACTTTTTCTAGTATGTCTTCTTTGCTGTGAATGGTTTGTGGAGCAGATAAAAATAGCTCTAAAATCTGAGCGGGTTTTTGTTTTAGGTTTAGCTTTCGATCATCTTTATAAAGCTTAAGTTCTTTGCTATCAAACAAAAAATCCTTAAAAGCGAATTTCATTTCCCTAGTCCCAACTTGGTCTTAATAACTGTAATAATTATTGTTTTATTTGTGTGTGCTACAACATAGCATTGCATTTATAGCTAAACAGACAACTAAAATATATAGCAATGTTACATCGGTTTACAAACTATTGATAAAATCGAGGGTTAGTATAGAGTGATCATTCAGAAAATCACTACCAAATCCTTAGAATAAATCGAATAGACTATAAACCTAACTGCATATAAGCTTACCACTCAATAACTTGTGAGCTTAGTTATGCTGGTTGCTTTCGCTTTTTCTATCGTGTTAATTAAGACTTCATTACTGGGGCTAAGTGGCTTAACGATAGCGCTTGCAGCTTGCTTTTTGTTACTTATTAAGCGCAATATTATTGAGCTGCGCTCAGCGGTTAAGACCAAGTTTTGTCAACTCTATCAAATCGCGCTCATCACCCAGCTACTCGGGTACCTTATCTTGCTCGCCAAATTACTACTTATTGATGGTTGGCACGACCTTCCTTTATTTATAGCCAGCCATATCGTGATCCATCACGTGTGGAGTGCATTTATAGCAGCAACATTAACAGTTATGACGATAGTGAATTATCTCCAGTTAAAAGCCCAACAAAATGCCATTTAGCCAACTAAGACTGTCGCTATTTGTAAAATAAAGGCCATAAAAACAGACGTCTTCTTACATTTTATGACAGCCCTACAACAGACCTTGACAACCGCCCTGCTTATACTGTCCTCAAGTTAACTATAACGGACATTGATTATGAAATTTAACGCGCTCTTATCTGTTGCATTGCTAGCAACAAGCTTATCTTCGTTTGCTGAACAAAGTAATGAAACTCATCGCATTGGTTTGGATATTTCTGGTGGCTCAGCTTCTTATAAAA
Source organism: Pseudoalteromonas sp. PS5 (assembly GCF_004103255.1). Classification (NCBI taxonomy): domain Bacteria; kingdom Pseudomonadati; phylum Pseudomonadota; class Gammaproteobacteria; order Alteromonadales; family Pseudoalteromonadaceae; genus Pseudoalteromonas; species Pseudoalteromonas sp. PS5. Next base: position 5,103 of record NZ_RCSQ01000173.1, on the reverse strand, counting down.
GTTCCAATCAAGACGGTGACGGTGTTGGTCAAGCCTATTTATATTATAACTATCACTTCACCCCAATTTTCGCTTTAGAGGTAGGATACAACAGTGGAGAAGATCTTGATGACTGGAAATGTAAGGATGAAAACGACCGCAAATTCATCTGCACCCAAAACAATAAAACCTTGTTCGGTTTAGGTGCAAACAACCTCGACTTTGACAACTTTGTCGTTGCCGCGAAAGGCTATTATCAAGTCTCGGACAATAGCTACTTCTACGGTAAATTAGGTGCCAACTATTATGACTACGAGATCACTCAAGGTAATACCAAATTGGTCAGCGATGATGGGATAGGATTTGTTGCAGAAGCGGGCTGGCAATATGACTGGGACAATGGCATGGCAGTTAACCTTGGCTACAAATACCTTGATATGGGTGATTTAGATACCTCTAACTTAGCGTTAGGTATAAGCTATCGATTCTAAAGTAACTCCCCGACCAATAAAAAAGCATGTGACTCTCACATGCTTTTTATGCTCTGTAGCAGCAACCCCTCACTACGCTTTAATCAAACGTTTTTGTAGAATTTGCACCTGATCTCGTGCTTGAGCCGCTTTTTCGAATTCAAGCTCTTTGGCAAACTTCATCATCTGGGCTTCTAGCCTATCGATTTCTTTTGCTATTTCTTTTGCATCCATGGCTGGCATGCCAGGCTTGAACTTAACGTCAATATCTACAACCTGATCGTCTGCAACCTCTTCGCCTAAATCCATCACATCAGTGATCTTTTTGTTCAACGCCGTCGGTATGATGCCATTCGCTTCATTATACGCTTGTTGCTTCTCTCTGCGCCTTTGAGTTTCATCAATGGCCTGACGCATTGAATTGGTGATTCTGTCTCCATATAAGATGGCTTTGCCATGAAGATGACGTGCTGCGCGGCCTATGGTTTGGATCAATGAACGTGTTGAACGCAAAAACCCTTCTTTATCCGCATCCAAAATTGCGACTAAGGAAACCTCAGGCATATCCAAGCCTTCTCGTAGCAAGTTTATACCTACCAACACATCAAACACGCCTTTGCGCAGATCTCGAATGATCTCCATTCGCTCCACCGTATCGATATCTGAATGTAAATAACGTACCTTAACATCATGATCGTTCAAATAATCGGTGAGATCTTCAGCCATTCTTTTGGTCAATGTTGTGACCAGTACTCGCTCATTAACACCTACACGCTGATAGATTTCTGACAAAAGATCATCGACTTGGGTTGCAACTGGTCGCACTTCCACTTCAGGGTCCAGCAAACCAGTAGGACGGATCACTTGTTCCGCAACATCCCCTCTGGATTTGTCCAGTTCATAATCTCCAGGCGTTGCTGACACATATATCGTTTGTGGTGAAATCGCCTCGAATTCTTCAAACTTTAATGGTCTATTATCTAGTGCTGATGGTAATCGAAAGCCATATTCGACTAAGTTTTCCTTTCTACTTCTGTCGCCTTTATACATAGCCCCAACTTGCGAGACGGTAACATGAGATTCATCAATTATCATCAACGCATCGTCCGGCAAATAATCTAGAAGTGTCGGTGGTGGTTCACCCGGAGCTCGTCCCGATAAATAACGACTGTAGTTTTCAATACCAGAACAATAGCCAAGCTCGGTCATCATTTCAATATCGTACTGAGTACGCTGAGCAACCCTCTGCTCTTCTACTAAGCGATTTTTATCCAGTAGTTGCGCTCGGCGTTCTTTTAACTCAAGCTTGATCCGTTCAATGGCATCAAGGATCTTTTCTCTCGGTGTCACATAGTGTGTCTTCGGGTAAATGGTTGCTCGGATCAAATGCTTTTCAACAGCACCTGTTAACGGGTCAAATAGGCTGATCCGCTCAATTTCATCATCAAACATTTCCACTCTAACGGCAATGGTTTCTGATTCAGCAGGGAAAATATCAATGACCTCTCCACGAACACGATATGTGCCTCGACTAAAATCCATATCATTTCGTGTGTACTGTAGTTCAGCAAGCCTTCTGAGCATATCACGCTGATCAATCGTCTCCCCGACTTTGAGTAACAACATCATCTTCATATATGAGTCGGGGTCGCCAAGGCCGTAAATAGCTGAAACAGACGCCACTATAATAGTATCTCTGCGCTCAAGTAGTGCCTTCGTTGCCGAAAGTCGCATTTGCTCAATATGTTCATTAATCGAAGCATCTTTCTCAATAAACGTATCACTCGCAACCACATAGGCTTCTGGCTGGTAGTAGTCATAATAAGAGACAAAGTATTCAACGGCATTATGAGGAAAAAACTCTTTCATTTCGCCATATAACTGTGCAGCCAAAGTTTTGTTATGCGCCATTATAATCGTCGGGCGATTGAGATTATTAATCACATTAGCCATGGTAAACGTTTTACCAGTTCCTGTGGCACCTAGCAGAGTTTGATGCGCAAGCCCACTCGCTAGACCATCGCAAAGCTGAGCTATCGCCGTTGGTTGGTCGCCGTTTGGCTTAAACTCAGAAACCAGCTGAAATTTATCTTCCATTACGCCTCCTTTTGAAGCTCACTTTGCACAATCTCATCAATTGCTTTTTTAAACCAGTTATAAGCTATCACTGCCGTAAACAGATTACCTAAAGCAGCCCCTGCAAATAGCCCAGGTAAGCCTGCGAGCTGGGAGCCTAGATAGGCAATAGGTACATAAAACACAAACAATCGAATAATACTAAGCATGAGTGCATTCATTGGTTTGTGCAAAGCATTAAACGATGAGTTGGTTAAAATGATCACCCCTTGTAAGCCATATCCTAATGGCATGATGTAGATGAATAACTGGATAGTTTCAACGACAGCGGGCTCATTGCCAAAAGTATGGCTAATATAGTAGGCGCTCAATACCAATAAGATATACACAAAAAATTGAAAACCGAGTACGAATTTAAGCGTGTGTGTATACGCATCGCGAACACGTTGATAGTGCTTAGCGCCAAAGTTCTGGCTGATAAAAGGGGGTAACGTCATTGATAACGCTAATACTACAAGGCTTGCTATCGACTCGATACGACTGCCCACACCAAAAGCTGCAACCGCTTCAGGCCCATAACTGGCTATCACCGCCGTCATCACCGCCATCGCTAATGGCGTTAACATGTTCGCCCCCGCTGCTGGTAATCCTATTTTTAGAATTTTTTGCGCCACAGCAAAAAAACTCGCGTATTTTGCAGATAAAGAAATCAAGCGCTTTTTAACAATCAGTAAGTATAGAATAATACTAACGCCCAAGCTCCACGACAACACACTTGCAACCGCTGCCCCCTTAACCCCCATCGGCTCAATAGGCCCAAGGCCAAAGATTAATATCGGGTCCAGCACTGCATTTACTAAGCCGCCAAGAGCCATGATGAGGCTCGGTGTCTTGGTATCGCCACTGGCACGTAAAACCGAATTACCAATCATTGGCGTAATTAGCAAAATAGAGCCGATAAACCACACCGACATGTAATCATGAATAAAAGGCATGACGACCGGACTTGCACCTAGCAAGATAAATATTTCGTCAACAAAGGTGAAACCCAACAGTGAAAGCATCGAAACAAAACACGCCGAAATGATGATTGCAACGGCAGCGTCAAACTTAGCCTCCTCGAGCAAGTTGCTACCCAGCGCTTTAGCAATAACAGCGGAAGTGCCTATTCCTAATCCGATGGCCAAACTAATTACGGTAAAAGTGACCGGAAACGTAAAACTAATAGCGGCTAGCGGCTCGGTGCCGAGCATACTAATGAAAAAGGTATCAACAAGATTGAAGGTCATTAAGGTGATCATGCCGAATATCATTGGGATCGTCATGCGCTTTAACGTTGCCCCAATATCACCATGAAGGATATCATTACCATTGAAATTAGACTTAGCTTGAGTCATAACAACCTATTTCTGATATGTTAAGCGGCTCATTGTATGCTATTCAACACGTTGACGCTATGCAGGATACGTCAACATGGCTGTGCAAAATAAAAATAGCGAATATTTGCCATTAAAACCTAAATAAATATTAAGGGAGTGATGTTTCTTGCTAAGAATTACGAATCCACTAGTTTTGACAAAAAAGTTACAATACCAGCGCTAAAGCAGCATGTTTTTTGCACAGCCCTATGGCTTGAAAGTTCATAAAAGCTTCATACTGAACAACAAATAAACAAAAACTTCCAAATAAATATAACCCATTGATATTTAAAACATTAAATATTTTTCAAAATTTACTTGCAACCTCTATAGCGCCCTAATTTCATAGTCTTGCAATACTTCTCAAATAATAATAAACAATGTTATCCACAGATTCCGTGGATAAGTCTCGCCAAGCCAATAGAATAAAGGCATCCAGCCTATCCAAAATGCGATCCTACCACTCTCCCAAATGATCGCATTTAGAATCGTAACTGGATCAAATTGGATCTCTATACTAACCTTGACTCAACATTATTGAATATTCAGCAAAAACTTGAAGGGAAACCCATACAAAACATTGTTTTTTATAGGATTAAATGTAACCCTTTGATTTTTAATCTCACTAGGTGGGGATAACAAACTACATATGGTTGCATTCATTACCAGGCCAATACCGCGCCTCACATAGATTATAATGATCACAACTTTGGCTTCCTGACTACAAACCACAGATCGTAAGTAAACATCATAAAATAAGCTGTTAAGCGTATTATTCAAGCAAAACGCTCAAAAAATACATAAAACCCCACTCAACACTGTATATACATACAACACCATTGAGATATGTTAATTTTCTTCACTCATAAATTCTATCGTAAAATTGAAGCCACAGAACAAGAAATGACCTAATAGATATGAAGAGCTAAAATACGGGCGCGTGATAATTTAACAGTTTCACTGCTAATAGCGTTAAACTCATAGCGCAAATTTGTACACTGCAATGTCATAAAGTCACAAAAAGACCTCAAATAGTGCATAAATTCATCGCTTAATAGAGTTTTTTACGTTTCTGTGATTTTAGTAGTTGACACCTTGCAATGTCGTCATTAATATTTCGCCCCGTTGAGAGACACGCTTCCCCCTTAGCTCAGTTGGTT
>NZ_RCSQ01000172.1:0-11304 GCF_004103255.1 Pseudoalteromonas sp. PS5 | reverse complement strand
CTGTTAGCGTCAGATTTACTTCTTCAAATTGAGCAACTATTAAGTCAAATTGGTATTACTATCTACTTTAGTGAGGGCGCGCTAGTAAATGGCTTCACTCCAATCGCTCGGTAGATTTCATCAGGTTTAAAGGCTTGCTCGCCTTTGATCACCAAGGCTGCCTTTTGCAATGCTGTGATGTCCTTGAGTGGATCGCCGTCCACCAACACTAAATCAGCTACTTTACCTTTGGCAATAGAGCCTGTTTGATGTGCAACCCCCATCAATTTAGCGCTCTCGATACTAGCCATATTCAGCACCTCCGCAGCTGGGATCCCCGCATCAACATAAAGCTCTAATTCTCGGATCAGGGTAAAACCAGCTATGTTATCGGTACCAGGTACCATAGGCACACCGGCATCATAGAGTTTTTTCAGCATTTTCTGCATCGCTTCGCCTGACTCCTGATAACTGAGTTTAAACTGCTCATCAACATGCATCTCAGCCCCTTTCAAGCCGCGAGCAAATGCAATTGGCATATGCTCGGAGATAGCGGCAAATTCAGGATTGACTTTTTGATCTTCTGACATCAATAAACTTCTAAATGTCGATACCGTCGGATCAACAACCACCTTCTTATCACTGAGTAGCTTGATGAACGCATTCATCTCTGGGCTATCTAGTGATAAGCCTGAAGCCTGCTCTCCCATTAGTGAAAAGCGTTTTTGTGTTCTGGTGTCGACTTCTTCACCAGCTAAAAAGTTAAGGAAAAGCATATTGATATGCTGGATTTCATCATATCCATTTGCGATTGCTTGCTCAGCTGTCATAAAAGCGGGAACATGGCCGCTAAGCCTTAACCCTCGGCTATGTGCTCGCTCAGAAATAGGCTTCACCCAACTTGGATCTATTGAAGAGTACAGTTTGACTTGAACATAGCCATTGTCTGCGAAAAAGTCGACGGTATCCAGCGCCTCTTGCAACGACTTAACGCTCAACCCCGCTGAGTTTTCACTGTATTTATCCATAAAACCCGCACGATATACGCGAGATCCTAATACTTGATTAGTATTAAAGAGCGCTTCAATCTCCATAATATTGTCGTGCTCATTACCCATATCTCTAACACTGGTCACGCCATTGGCAATATTAAGGATGCCGTTTTCTTTTGATAAATGACCGTGCATATCCCAAAGCCCTGGGATCAAAGTCTTTCCTTTGCCATCAATACTAGCCACCCCTTTTGGCTTCTTAATATGATTAGCGACTTCTACAATTTTGCCATCTTGGATCAATACATCTTGTTTTTTCAGCAGCTTTTTTTGTTCACTATCAAACACCGCAACATTTTCGATGAAAAGCTCAGGAACTTGGTGCGTCAGTTTCTTAGCAAGATTTTCAAGGTGCTGCTGTTCAGCTTGCTTTTGGATGGTCTCAAGCTGCTCAAACTGTGCTTTACTAAAACCATCACGTAATACATACATTGCTCCCCAAGTTTGTGCAAAATAATTACCATCATCGTCGTACCAAGCAAAGTTTGGTGTAAGACTAAGACCACTGGTCACTAATAAGTGCACAGTTTGCTCTCCAAGTTTGAGTGTTTTTAACTTCTCAATCAACATTTTACCTTGGGGGTATACATCTAATTCATATTGATTGTTTTTAAGCACGTAACGCATTGTGGCGTTGTCTAGTGCTAGATGGAGATTAGATGGCACGTAAAAATCTAACGTTGCATCAGCTTTGATACCGGATTCATTGACACTTTTCCACTGCGCAATTCCACGGTTATAACTAAATGTCTCATCAATTTTTGAGCCAAATGCAGAACGCCCTTGAAGGCTGAGCTTGATAGGTAAGCCTTGCTCATTCAGTGTGAGGTTTTCATCGATTAAGATACGGCGGTTATTCCAACCAAATTCAATTTTTGCTTTGTAGTTTTGGTCATCGATTTTTTCTTGTGTAAGCGTTCCCGCCAATCCTTTTTCCGAGTAAACGTTATTCGTGATAGTTTCAGCCAGTGCTGCCCAGCTTTGTGCTGCAAGCGCACTTGCCACTAGCAGTGATAAGGTACGTTTTTTTTATTATAGTTTTTGTCATTTTATTATTCCTGAATTTCCGTTTGCTATTATTCTGCTCTATTTTGGGGTAGAGTTCTGACCCTCATGTTACCCCCACACTCGCTAAAATCAAAGCATGAGAACTGTTACAATTCATGTGTAATTACAGAGAACTACGCATTTATTTGCTCTTACTTTAGCCACCTTTTATAGTCATGACGACTTTATCCTCCTCTCCTTGATAGGCTTCTTGAAAAATGATTTTAGTTTTGGTTTCGCGCCTAATTCTGAAGAGCCAGTTGCTATAATTATTACTGAAATGTGATACAGCCTTGAGTTAGTGAACTACACTATCTTTGATTGTTGACGATTCATCAATCAGCATAAAATAAGCTAGAGTGTAGCTCACCTGAAAGCCCCACAGACATAACACCTGTTTGGCTTGGCTACGGTAGAGGATTACGCGCATTGGACGTTTCAGAACGAGACATATGAATAACAAAGCTATTGCCATTAACTTAAAACAAACTCTGACTTGGGGTACCGTACTCTGTGGCTTGCTGATCTCCTCCCTTATCATTGCTTATTCTTATGTAACCCAAAGAGATATGTTGCTTAGTACATATCAAGCACAACTCACACAGAGCATGAGGCATTTAGGTAAACATCTATCCACTGAATTTGCCAAGGGCAATATCAGTCAGGTTAGCTTAACCCTTGAGGATTACTACTCAAATGATAAATATGCAGCCCTCTTTATAATTAAAAATGACTTGGTAATGAAACTGGATCCACAGTCAGAAGCTGGTTTTAACTTATTTACTCGCGTCATCAAGGAACACAATGTGACGTCTGCGTTAGACGCGCATGACCTTATTACTGTGTATATTCCCGCAAAGCAGTATTTTGTTACCGTTATTCCCGTGTCTCCCCCCCTCCCAGTTAGTGATTCTGACGATGTGATCAGACTGGTTGCACTTTATGATGTCAGCCAGATCTACACTTCTCTAAAACAGCAATTTACCGCCAAAGCAGTTATACTCATTGCGTTTTTGGTGTTGTTAACCGCAGGTTTATTAAGCTTTACCCATTACTTTATTCATAGACCAATCAAAAGGCTGATTGATGTTGGACACGACCTTTCAACCAAATCACTCACCAGCCGTGTGCAGATAACTGGGCAAGGTGAGTTTGCAGTACTTGCTGAGCAACTGAATAAAACCGCGCAAACACTGGAGCAAAACTGGCAACAACAACTGCAAACCAACCAAGAACTGGCGCGTCGCCATGCACTGATGACAAGCGTCTTCCATGCCTTACCTGACTTGTTTTTTATTATCAATTCGGATAGCACTATTGTTGAGTGTCACACTGGTAAAAAAGATGATCTGTATCTTTCACCAGAACAGTTCATTCACAAAAAGATGGCTGATGTTTTACCTCATCATGCTGCTCGACAGTTTAACCAAGCAATAAATTCTGCAACTCAACAGCATCAGTTAACACAAATAGAATATCCATTGACTATTGACGGTCAGAACAAGCTATTTGAAGCGCGGCTTTCTCCAATCCCAAACAGCGAGCAGCTCGTTATTGTAGTTCGTGACATTACCGAAAAGAAAAAGCAAGAAGAAGTCATTTTACATCATGCCTTTTATGACTCACTCACAGATCTCCCAAATCGTTTTTTAGCCATGGAGCGATTAACGCAACAGCTGTCTACGGCACAGCGCAGTGAAGCACTGGCTGTTGTATTTTTTATAGACTTAGATGACTTTAAACGGATCAATGACACCCTAGGTCATGAAATCGGAGATCAAGTTCTCGTCGCAGCAGGAGAAAGGTTTACCCTCTCAATACGGGAGCAGGATACTGTTGCCCGGCTGGGAGGTGATGAGTTTATTATATTGATGAATGGTTTTGATCATGTCTCTGATATTACGTGTGTCGCCGATATGCTGGTTAAGTTGTTCCATGAACCCATTGAGCTCAATGATAGGGACTTTAATATTTCAATCAGTATTGGCGTTGCTGTCTATCCTCTTGATGCTGACACTCCAGCTGAATTGCTAAGTTGTGCAGACACCGCGATGTACAATGCAAAGAATAACGGCCGTAATGGCTATTGTTTTTACAACCAAGAGATGAGCCTGAAGTTATCACGACAAATTGCCATCGAAGAAGCACTAAGAATCGCACTAGCAGAGGATGAGCTCGAAGTTTTTTACCAGCCTCAATTTAACATTAATAATGGTGAAATATTCGGTGCAGAGGCGCTGTTACGTTGGCATAGTAAAACCCTCGGCTCGGTATCTCCTGCGGAATTTATCCCGATTGCCGAACAAAATGGGCTCATCATAGACATTGGTTTATTCGTACTGGCAACGACTATACAACAGGTTAATCAGTGGCAAAAGAGTTTACAGGCGAATCTAAGAGTGGCTATTAACCTCTCGCCTAAGCAGTTCAAAGACCCAAATTTAATTCAAAAAATAGCCCTACTTGTTGATGATCGGTCTATAGCCAGTCACGATATTGAATTAGAAATAACCGAAGGGGTGCTTATTTCTGGACAGGCACAAGTAAAACAAGCATTGGATCAGCTTCATGAATTCGGGTTTAAACTTGCTCTTGATGATTTTGGCACCGGCTACTCTTCTCTTAATTACCTGCGTCATTATCCGTTTGATGTACTTAAAATAGATCAAAGCTTTATTGCTGATATGCTCGTCTCAACAGAGTCGCAGGCATTGGTCACTACTATTATTAACATGGCGCATAGCCTATCAATGAAAGTCGTTGCTGAGGGAGTTGAAACGTCAGCACAGCTGGATATGTTGCAGCAATTGGCATGCGATTTTGGACAAGGTTATTTAGTTAGTAAACCATTAACGGCACAGCAATTTGAAGCTTTTTTTCGCACCCAAAATACCAACAAAAAAGTCATCGCACATTCTCGGTTATAATTTATCAGGGCAAAGACAAGACTAATAAAAATAATATGTTAGTATTGCAAGGCAGTGTAAGGATTTGAAATCATGAATATAGAGTTACTAGTTAGCAAAGCCAAGCAAGTATGTGATAACCGTGGTGCACGTTTTACCCCAATTAGAGAGAAAGTGTTTCGACTACTCGCCTCAAAGCAAGGTGGTGTAGGTGCTTATGATCTCCTTGAAGAGCTAAAGCTGACAGAGCCCGCAGCAAAGCCTGCAACCGTCTATCGCGCACTGGATTTCCTTTCTGAGTTGGGCTTTATCCATAAAATCGAAAGTACCAATGCGTTTATGCTTTGCCATCATTTCGACCATATGCACCCCGTACAATTACTGATCTGTGACAGCTGTGGAAACGTTCAAGAGTTACACTCTAATACGATTTCTCATGAACTAAACAACCTAGCAGCTGAAACGGGGTTTATAGTCACCGAGCAAACCATAGAAGCTCATGGCCGTTGCGAAAATTGTAAAGATTAAGTGCAGTGGAGTAAAAAAACACTACACTTAATAAAAACAGCAACACAAATTTATTTAAAATGCGTAAGGGAAAATCCATATGAATGTAGAATTCATCAACCCCTTTTTATCATCTCTTATCAATGTATTAGCTACTATGGCACAAACTGAGCTAACCCCTGGTAAGCCAAAAGTCAAAAAAGATGAGGTAGCACAGGGTGATGTCTCGGGTGTAATTGGTATGGTTGGTCCACAAACAAAAGGCTCATTTTCCATCACATTTGAAGAAAACCTAGCATTGACTATTATGGAGCGGATGCTTGGTGAACGACCTGATTCAATAAACGAAGACGTCACTGATATGGTTGGCGAAATCACCAATATGGTTACAGGCGGTGCCAAAAATTTACTTGGCGAAAAGGGTTATGAGTTTGATATGGCAACCCCTATTGTTGTTTCTGGTGCAGGGCATACTATCACCCATAAGTGTGATGGCCCTAAACTCATTATGCCTTTTACCTCTGCTGATGGTAATGCCAATATTGAAGTCAGCTTCGATAAGCTCGCTCAGTGACGAAAAGATGTTTGTGTAGTCTATGAGTTGGATCCAAAAACAAATAACTCTAAAGCCTCGTAATCGAGGCTTCCATTTAATTGATGATGAAATCATCAGCCAGCTACCAGAATTACATCATTATGAGGTGGGGTTGCTGCATCTATTTATTCAGCATACCTCAGCCAGCCTAACGGTGAACGAAAATGCAGATCCTACAGTGCGTATGGACATGGAGAGCCACTTTAATCACTTTGTACCGCAGAAACAGAGTTATTATCGCCATGACTACGAAGGTGATGACGACATGCCGGCACATATTAAGTCGAGCACCTTAGGTTGCGAAGTGACGCTCCCAATTTATCAAGGTTGTTTGCGGTTAGGTACTTGGCAGGGTATCTATTTAGGGGAACATCGCGACTACGGTGGTGCAAGACGCATCGTAGCGACATTACAGGGGCAAAGGAGTTAAAACCCAGTTTAACTCCTACTCTTCAATATCGCTTAGGTGATATATTCATAACTGACTCTGGGCGTGACATTACAAAGTAATTCATAAGCGATAGTATCCGCACATTGTGCAATTTCTTCCACCGGTAAGTGAGGCCCCCACATCTCGACTTCATCCCCGACAGCAATATCATCTAAGTTGTTACCGATATTCACACTGATCATATCCATAGATACAGAGCCGACAATACCGTAACGTTTATTTCTGATCACCACAGGTGTACCTTGCTTTGCATGACGAGGATAACCATCTCCGTAGCCCATTCCTATTACTGCAAGGTAGGTATCCTGCTCACTTTGCCAACGTCCACCGTAGCCTACTGCCTGATGGGCTTTAACGCGCTTAATCGCGATAACTTTGGTGGTCAATCGCATCACGGGTTGTAAACCATGTTGGTTACCAACACAATCTAGCATCGGAGATACGCCATAAAGCATAAGTCCTGGACGGATCCAGTTCCCGTGAGAGCTAGGCCAACCAATTATACCAGCTGAGTTTGCCAAGCATAGTGGCGCGCTGTTACCAGACACTAACGTATCAAACAGCGTTTGCTGCTCTTGTGTTTTACTGTCTTTTGTATCATCAGCACAGGCAAAATGCGTCATGAGATGGATTTGTTCGGCCACATTTTTAGAGCGTTTAAGACGAGAGTAAAAGTGTTCAAACTCTTCTGGCTCCACCCCTAAGCGGTGCATGCCAGTATCGATTTTTAACCAGACCGTAAGCGGTGCATCTAGGTTTGCCTGCTCAATGGCTTCGAGCTGAGAAATGTCATGAACAATGGTTTGCAAGTTATTGGCTAGTAAAATAGGTAAATCTGAGGGATCAAAAAAACCCTCTAACAGCACAATTGGCTTTGTGATCCCACCCGTTCTCAGTGCTAACGCCTCGTCCACTCTAGCCACAGCAAAGGCATCTGCATCCTGGAGGTGCTGTGCTATTTTAACAAGTCCATGCCCATAAGCATTGGCTTTAAGTACAGCCATGACTTTACTGTTTGGTGCTAACTGTTGTGTTAACTTCAAGTTCTCTTTTAGCGCGGTTAAATTTATCTCAGCACTTGCTAATCGCATATTACTACTCAATTGAAGATTAATATTCGTCGTCTATTGCAGGGCCTGCATAGTTATCAAATCGAGAGTATTGACCTTGGAAAGTTAACCTAACCTTACCAATTGGACCGTTACGCTGCTTACCTATAATGATCTCCGCGGTTCCCTTGTCGGGACTATCGTCGTTGTAAACCTCATCGCGATAAATAAACATGATTAAGTCGGCATCCTGCTCGATGGAGCCAGATTCACGGAGGTCAGAGTTTACAGGGCGCTTGTCAGCACGCTGTTCTAGTGTACGGTTAAGCTGAGAGAGCGCAATAACTGGGCACTGGAGTTCTTTGGCAAGGGCTTTTAGTGAACGTGAGATCTCTGCAATTTCAAGTGTACGATTGTCAGATAAGCTAGGCACGCGCATAAGCTGGAGATAATCCACCATGATCATACTGATCCCGCCATGATCGCGGGCAATACGTCTTGCTCTTGAGCGTACATCAGTGGGGGTAAGACCCGACGCATCATCAATATACATCTTGCCCTTTTCCATTAGCAGCCCCATGGTTGATGATAGACGAGCCCAATCATCATCATCTAATTGCCCTGTACGTACTTTGGTTTGGTTGATACGACCTAAAGAAGCAAGCATCCTCATCATGATTTGTTCTGAGGGCATCTCTAGCGAGTAGATCAGTACAGGTTTATCCTGCGTCATCGCAGCATGTTCAGCGAGGTTCATCGCAAATGTGGTTTTACCCATCGATGGACGCGCGGCAACGATAATAAGATCTGAAGGCTGCATACCCGCAGTCATCTTATCCAGATCACCATATCCAGTACTCACCCCTGTAACACCGTCTTGAGGAGACTGGTATAGCTCTTCAATTTTATCTACAGTTTTTTCTAAGATGTTATGAATGCTTTGTGGTCCCTCAGTGCTCTTGGTGCGCTGCTCAGCAATCTTGAACACCTTGCTTTCTGCTAAATCTAAGAGCTCGTGACTGTCACGTCCTTCAGGGTTGAAACCAGCCTCTGCGATTTCATTGGCTACCCCTATCATTTCACGTACTACCGCACGTTCACGTACGATACTCGCGTAGGCGTCGATATTTGCTGCACTGGGGGTATTTTTTGCAATTTCAGCAAGATAAGAAAAACCACCTATGGTTTCTAGCTGGTTGTTTTTCTCAAGGTTTTCAGAAATCGTGATTAAATCGATAGGTTGACCTAACTCTACCAACTTCTCCATAGCCTCAAAAATCAGTTTGTGGGTTCTGGTATAAAAGTCATGGGAAACTACCAATTCCGCAACACGGTCAAACGCTTCATTATCGAGCATCAAACCGCCCAACACGGACTGCTCGGCTTCAATTGAGTGCGGAGGAACTTTTAAGGTATCGACTTGTAGATCTGATTTAGCCATATCACAACATTGAAAAAGAGAAGGCCCTCTATTGTATCTGGTCTACTTACAAGTGCAAACCACAAAAGCAGAGTTTAGTTAAACTCTGGCCTTTTGTGGTGCTTGTATCCATCATGCGTGATTATTTTCGTTTTAATTCAATATTGCCACTGACAGTGTCGATTTCAACATCAGCATTACCACCGTTTAATACAAACTCAAGAGAGCGGGCTGGGCCATATTTGGCTTTTTTTGTCTCATCATCGCTTAATTCGTTGGTTATGCGTCCACCTGAATGAGCATTTATTTCAAATCGAGCTGACACATCACTCGGGAAATATAGTGCAATGTCTCCGCTCACACTCTCCATGTTAATTGCCGCATTATCTAAAAGCTTGTTGGTGTAGAGTTCAATCTCACCATTTACGGTCGATAAACGTAAATCTTTCAGCTCCGCCATTTTTAGCTCAACTTCACCATTTACGTTTTCTAGACGTAACTCCGTTGCTGTAGTTTGCGTTTTAATTTCACCGTTCACGGCGTTAAATCGCAGTTTCCCATTGGAGGCTACATCGTCAATATCACCATTTACTGTTTCAAACTGAATATTACCATTTAACTCTTGGCTATCTATGTCGCCATTTACAGTTTCTAGTGAGATCTTACCGCTGATCTTATTGACTTTGATATTACCGTTCACTGTTTTGATACTGGCTCCTGCGGTTAACTCCGCCGCTTCGACATCAACAATAACACCTTCAAAATCAAGCTCGCTGGTACTCGGCATATAAATCGTTAAATTCGAGCCACCACCTGTTCCCCAGCTATTGTAGCGTTTTGGCATTTCTACGATAAACTCTGTGATCTCACCCGAGGTCTCTAACTTATAGCCTTCGGCCTTATCATCAAGCTTGCCGCTCACCTTAAACAGGTTTTTATCCCATGTTTTAATGATGACATCACCACGTTGGTTCTCAATAATAACTTTGCCGTTAGCAGGGATGGACAGTTCTTTATCGATAGATTCTCCAGCCAATACCAATGTTGGCAGTGCTGCAAGGCCAAAAATTAATGCTTTCATTTTAGTTCTCCTAAATTTGTTGCCAACGAGGTTCATGAACCTTATTAATTAAATCGAGTTGCTGTTGATAAACCTGAGCAAGCATATTTAGTAATGCAGCGTTTTCAGGGTCTTGCTTTAACGCAAGCTTTACTGCCTGCTCAGCTTGTTCAAGTTCTTGCAACTGAGTTTGCCAATCTGAGGTTAGGGCTGGTTGCGTCTCATACTGCACAAGCAAAGATTGTTTTTGCTGCTCAAAAAAAGCACTGATATTTGCCAATGAATCCTGTTTCGGTTGACTCATTATTACTTGCCAAGCAAGAAGACCCGCAAAAGTGCAAGCGGCAATACCAGAAAGCTTTTGCCAATTACTTTGTTTTGGCGACTGCACAGGCTGCGCTTGATTAATCGCGCGCTCAACACCTTGCCATAAATCGCGCTGCGGTGCTGGCTGCGACTGCTCATCATTCAGTGCGGTATGCATAAATTCATCAAATGATGGTTTAGTCATTGTTGTACCACTCCTGTAATAGATTTCTGGCTCTGTGATATTGCGATTTACTCGAACCTACAGCCATATTCAACATATTGGCAATTTCCTCGTGGCGATACCCTTCAACGGCATGTAATACAAAAACCAATCGCGCACGCTCAGGTAATCTCACAATCAGTTTGTCCAATCCGTTTAGCTCTCCAAGCTGCTCAGCACCTTGTTCATCAAGCCCCGATTGTTCAAAGCTCACCACCTTTTGAAACCAGTTTTTTTGCTTTCGAAGGTAGCTGATAGCAATATTACTCGCCACACTGTGGAGCCAGGTCGAAAATTGTGATTGCCCTTTAAATTGATCAATCTTTTGCCACACTTGCACAAAAACTTCCTGACAAGCATCTTCCGCGTGAGCAGGCTCAGCTAACAATCTCAGGCATAATGCATAAACTCGACGGTGGTGCTGTTCAAATAGCTCACGGAATGCACCTTGATCCCCCTGTTGACATCTAGCCACTAGCGCATCAGTTTGTTCTTGTGAAAATGCCGCTTTGGCATTAATTATCATGCGTTTGTTCCTTTGGGTTGATACCTTCATCTTCGCATATCACATGAAACAAACAAAGCTACCAACGCCCAATTACTCATTTCAGCTTTTTCTTTAATACCAAATTGCTTAACTAAACTTTCTATTTTGAGGCGAGAAAATCTTGTCGATAACCAGGCAAAAGTTTTGCTATTTAGTTGTTCT
>NZ_RCSQ01000171.1:0-7951 GCF_004103255.1 Pseudoalteromonas sp. PS5 | reverse complement strand
TCAGGTTGAGGCTCTGCTAATGGCTCGTCCAACAAGTCGTCGATATTATCGTTTGCATCAACCTCTAATTCATCTTCAAGCTCAGGTTGAGGCTCTGCTAATCGCTCGTCCAACAAGTCGTCGATATCATCGTTTGCAAGTATATCCGGTTCTTCTTCTAGCTCTGGTTGTGATTCATCTTGTGCTTCGTCCAACAAAGCATCAATGTCATCGCCTGCGAGCATATCTAGCTCTTCTTCCAGCTCTGGTTGTGATTCATCTTGTGCTTCGTCCAACAAAGCATCAATATCATCGCCTGCAAGTATATCCGGCTCTTCTTCTAGCTCTGGTTGTGATTCATCTTGTGCTTCGTCCAACAAAGCATCAATGTCATCCCCTGCAGGTATATCCGGTTCTTCTTCTAGCTCTGGTTGTGATTCATCTTGTGCTTCGTCCAACAAAGCATCAATGTCATCCCCTGCAAGTATATCCGGCTCTTCTTCCAGCTCTGGTTGCGATTCATCTTGTGCTTCGTTCAACAAAGCATCAATATCATCAGCATTGATTAAACTTTCGTTTTCAAGGTCACCGTTGAATTCAGGTTCTTCATCCAATGCACCATCTAAAATGGAGTCAATGTCATCGTTAGTTTCTGCACTGACTTGTTCATCAGCTAGTTCTTCACTCAATGCAGCCAGCGCATCATCACTAACGTCGACCTCCTCATCCTGAGGCTCATTAAAGAGATCGTCTAAATCACCGTCACTCAAGATATCATTGCTATCGTCAACATCTAGAGGGATCTCATCGCTAGAGTCCTCGAAGCTTTGCTGCATAAAGTCTTCTTCATGACTGTCGTCAAACGAAATGTCTTCATTTAGTAAGCTATCAAGTTCATCTTGATCTAGTGTATCGTTGCCATCTTCAAAATCATCGTCGAGAGAGTCAAATGTGATCTCATCATCCTCTGGCAGTATGTCATCATCCAGTTGTACACTACTTCCTAAAGTATCCTCATCACCGACACCAATATCTAGCGGATCCGGCTCTGCTGCAAATGTCGTGGCAGCTGCTGTGGCTGTGGCTCCTGCAGCAGGTGTGCTTGGTAAAAACTCATCATCATCTTCAGCTTGAGGTGCTTGATTTTTTCTGCGCATAAACATGATGAACCCAGCAAGCGCCAGTAGTGCTGGTAAAGTCGCTAACAACGCAATACCAGGCATAGAACTGAAGAAATCTCCCAAACCGTCGCTTTCCTCAGCTTTTGCCTGCGCGGCCTGTTGTTCAATCATTTCATTTTGCAGGTCGATTACCGCTTTAAGTTGTTGTTGTATTTCACTATCTTTACCAAGCTGAGTTCGTACTGTTTGAAGTTCTGTGGAAATCGCACCAAGTTGCTGCTTCAACTTATTATTTTCTGACAGGATCTCTTCTACATTGCGCACTGAAGATTTGAACTCTTTTTGTAAGTCCATCAACCGCATATCTTGCTCCATTTTTAAAGAGCGTAATTGGTTGGTTAGGTCTTCTTTTGCTTCTTCAACGTCGACTTTGCGCGCTTGTGTGACTTTTTTATCCGCTTGCTCTATCGCATTAGGGTTTAGCAGCCCTTTGCGTTTCATGTCCCACAGCCTATCGTCCTGATCGGATTTTTGCTTGGCAAGCGTAGGATCTACGCTGCGGATTTCATTAATGGTTGGAATGCGCAGGTAGGTACCGTACTGCATGTGGTTGAGGTTTTTATCTAAAAATGAGTTCGGATTCTTGTCATAGAGAGCCTTCATCACTTGATAAATAGTGACTGAATCGTCCGGACGCACTTTTTGTGCTATTCGCCATAGTGTATCCGTGGGTCTGATAGGCCCTATAGATCGACCTTGAGCCCCGTAATCAACCCCTTTAGGGCCCTTTAGCACTACCCCCTCTTGGGTGTATACCGGTGTTGCAAGTAGTGCGAATACAAAGATACTAAAAAAGGCTAAACCGCGCATGCCGATCCTTTACTCAAATGTTTAACACTCGTTAAACGACATTTTATTATTATGGCTTTGAAGCAAGCTCTATTCCAAATGCAAACTATAAACCAGTTACACCTGAATATCCATTGCAACGTATTGAAAGTTAACATGGTTGTAATGCTTTTTGCTGATGTAGAAAAAGCATAATATAGAAGAAGAATAGTCAACTAATTGCTTTTCGGCAAACTTATTGGCATAAGTTTGCCGCAATGGTCAGCTATTTTAAAAAACTTTAAGGGGGACCGGCTTAACAAAGCACCTTAAAGATAACTTTCAATCAATACTTCAGCTATTTGAATACTATTGGTTGCCGCACCTTTTCTAGTATTGTCAGAAACAACCCATAGATTAAGCCCTAGAGGATGCGAAATATCTTGTCTTACTCGACCCACGTATACAGTATCATTACCGCTTGCGTCGCTGACCGGTGTTGGGTAATCGGTTTCATCTTCAATTAACTCAACACCAGGTGCATCCGCCAGTAACTGCTTTACATGCTCTAGATCAAAAGGCATACGTGTTTCAAGGTGAATAGCCTCGGCGTGACCAAAAAATACAGGGACACGAACTGCTGTTGGGTTTACCAACACGCTAGAGTCACCTAAAATCTTTTGAGTTTCCCACACCATTTTCATTTCTTCTTTGGTGTAGCCATTTTCTTGGAAAGCATCAATCTGTGGAATAACGTTAAACGCAATTTGTTTCGTGAAAACTTCATTTTCCATTGGTCTTGCGTTCATTAAGTTAGCTGTTTGCTTGGCTAACTCATCAACAGCTTCTTTACCTGCCCCTGATACCGCTTGGTACGTTGACACATTTATTCTATCGATGCCATACGCATCATAAATTGGTTTGAGTGCAACCAACATCTGAATTGTAGAGCAATTTGGATTAGCGATGATGTTACGATTTCTAAAGTCAGCTAAGCTTTCCTTATTAACCTCGGGAACAACTAATGGTACGTCAAAGTCATATCTAAAGTGAGAAGTATTGTCTATCACAACACACCCAGCTTCCGCTGCAATCGGCGCGTACTTTTCTGATACCGAACCTCCGGCAGAAAACAGTCCAATATGCGCATTCGCGAAATCAAAAGTTTCAACATCAATGACTTCTACTTTTTCACCTTTAAAGTCAATCTCTTCACCCGCACTGCGACTGCTCGCCAACGGATAAAGTGTATCCACTGGAAACTTTCGCTCTGCTAATAGTTCTATAATCTGCTTACCAACAAGACCTGTTGCCCCAAGCACCGCAACATTAAATTTTTGCGACATTGTTCTTCCTCAATTCTGTAATATACCAATCAAGTTATTAGCTGCTGCACTTTGAAAAGCCAAGCTGATAAAGCTTGTCACTGATTGGAGAGTCATCATTTAATTCAATTGTACTAAATTCTCGGCGCACAGGATATGCTTTACGCAAAGCATCAAACCCTTGTGAAGTTAAGTTAGCTCTCATGATGCCATCATCGCGACGGACGTCATACACCAGATGTACCAAATTTAGTAAGTCGTTCTCGTTTGCTGTATTTTGCAGCTTACATGCAGTAACACTAGGTTTAGGTAAAAAGTCAGCTATCGTTTTTTGCAGCTTAAGATTTAGCGTATTACAAACCGCTTCATATAGCATTTGTGTACCACGCGCTTTGCCCTCGAGTGTATGGCCAGCAATATGTACAGTGGCAAAACGTACGTATGGTAGTAGTGATTGCAAAATATTAGGTTCATTCTCCCACACGTCCAGTACCAACTCTAACGCCTGCCCGCCTTCTAGCGCCCTTAATAAAGCTTGGTTATCAATAACATCACCACGACTTGCATTGATTAACACCATACCTGGCTTTAATGACGCAATTCGTGCTTCATTCAATAAATGTATGGTTTTATGCTCACCATTTTTTACAAGTGGAACGTGAAATGAAACAATATCTGCGGCCTTGAGTGCATCATCAAGCTCGATATGAGAGTCCAAACTGCCGTCTTGGTATCTTAGCGGGTCGCACAGCAATACTTTGAGGCCCAACGCGCCAATTTTTGCAGCTAAACATTTACCAATATTCCCAACCCCGACAATAGCAATGGTTTTCCCTTGCAAGGAAGTGCCGCTTTCTTGTGCATAGGCCATGATAGCGCTAATCACATATTCTGCCACTGCAATCGCGTTACACCCAGGTGCACTGCTAAATGCGATACCTGAGCTTGCCAGTAATTGTGTATCGATGTGGTCAATACCGATAGTTGCTGTACCAACAAACTTAAGTTGCTTGGCCTTTGCTAACAAGGCTTCATTCACCTTAGTCACTGAACGAGTAAGGAGAATATCAGCATCGCTTAATTCTTCTGGGCGCAGGTTGCGGCCGTCAAAACGGATAACTTCACCAATATCTGAGAAAAAAGACTCTACCAGGGGCATATTTTGATCGGCTAATATACGCATCGGGGTTCCCTATAACCAATTTTATCAAGTTCAAGTGCGAAAACTGTTCACTGACGGGAGTCTAACATGGCAAGGTAGGTAACTAATAATAAAACCTTTTATTCTGAGCTACTTCCTTATTGCATCCAAATGCGATCGCAAAAAACATCACACAACATACAAACACCACCGCACCTTTAAGACTTAACCAACCACCAGAGTCAAGTAAGGGACAAAAGGTCATCGCGAGTACATTGATACAGCATAACAAAAGTGCCCATCGAGTGTATGAACGATAGCCAATCAAGGCTGCAAATAAGCTACTAAAAACATTAAAAATTACAGCTTCTGGAAGTAAATGAAAAGCCGCTAACATCGCAACGAAGGCTAAAATAATAATGAGGCAAAATATACTTTGTTGCATCTTGTTTCTCCTTAACATAGACAACAACTATTACCACTTTACGCGAGAAATCAGTGGCAAAATGAAAGATAAATCAGTTACCAACTGCTCTAGCAAAAGTGAGCATGTAATGCCAACACCGAAAGAGTAGATGACACTATTTTGCTATTCCTTTGCGGTCCATCAATACATTACTTTTCGGATAAGGCACTCCAAAGTGTAGAAGCTTTATAATAGATTTCAATATCAACCTTAGATGAAGTTTTGGCAATTATAGTGGACAGAACTAGGGATTTTTTGAAAGAAAATTCATGTGCATTTTCGCCACATTGCACTACGTTACTTACACTTTTAAGGTATCTAACACCACTGAAGTTAAAAATACTGCTGGTTTCACGGTGATTTTCAATTATGTGTGGCACACGTAAATAAATTGTCACAAACAGACTGCAATTAATTAATCGTGATGATATCAAGACGCTTGAAATATCAGCGTTAACCAGCTAGTCTAACTGGGTGGTCAGACCTCTTATAAGGAAGAACAACATGACACTTATATTTGTTCTCGCTTTGATTGTCTTGCTCAGTGCAGCAAGTTATCATCGCGCAAGCTGGAATACCGCTATCGGGATTGCAGCAGTTACTATGCTCGTTGGCACCTTTGCGGGTGCATTCGGCATTATCTCTTGGTTAATTTTCTTAGCGATTGTTATTCCGCTTTCAGTAACGAACCTGCGTCAGCAGTACATCGTGGCTCCGGCATTTAAAGCGTTCAAAAAAGTTACGCCAACAATGTCAGAAACGGAAAAGTCAGCGATTGATGCTGGTACTACGTGGTGGGAAGCCGACCTATTTTGTGGTAACCCAAACTGGGATAAACTTCATCAGTTTCCAAAGCCACGCTTGAGCGTTGAAGAGCAAGCGTTTTTGGATGGCCCAGTTGAAGAAGTGTGTGCCATGCTTAACGATTGGGAAGCTACGCACGAGCTGACGGACTTACCGCAAGACGTGTGGCAATACTTAAAAGACAACAAGTTCTTTGCGATGATCATCAAAAAGCAATACGGTGGTCTTGAGTTTTCAGCTTACGCGCAATCTTGTGTACTACAAAAGCTTACTAGTAAATCAACTTTGCTATCGTCTATCGTGGGCGTACCTAACTCGTTAGGCCCAGGTGAACTACTTCAGCACTATGGTACTGAAGAGCAAAAAGAACATTACTTACCTCGCCTAGCAGTGGGTGATGAAATCCCTTGTTTTGCATTAACGTCACCGGAAGCAGGCTCTGATGCTTCATCTATCCCTGACTTTGGTGTTGTGTGTAAAGGCGAATGGGAAGGCAAAGAAGTGCTGGGTATTAGTTTAACGTGGAACAAACGTTATATTACCTTAGCGCCCGTTGCGACTGTACTTGGTCTGGCGTTTAAAATGCGTGACCCGGACGGCTTACTAGGCGATAAAGAAGAGCTAGGTATTACTTGTGCCCTGATTCCTACTAACACACCAGGTGTAAAAATTGGTCGTCGCCACTTCCCTCTAAATGTGCCATTCCAAAATGGTCCAACACAAGGTGAGAACGTATTTGTACCACTCGATTTCATTATCGGTGGCGCAAAAATGGCAGGACAAGGCTGGCGCATGCTAGTTGAGTGTTTGTCGGTTGGTCGTGTTATTACGCTTCCTTCAAACTCTGCCGGTGGTATTAAATCTCTTGCAGTGGCAAGTGGTGCGTATAGTCGTATTCGTCGTCAATTCAAACTGCCTATTGGTAAAATGGAAGGGATTGAAGAAGCACTTGCGAAACTGGGTGGCTACGCGTATAGCTCTGATGCTGCGGTTACCATGTCAACTGGCGCAGTAGATTTAGGTGAAAAACCTTCAGTAGTTTCTGCCATTTTAAAGTACCACCTAACCGAGCAAATGCGAGCTTCCACCATCCATGCTATGGATATTCATGGTGGTAAAGGGATTTGTCTAGGTCCGAATAACTATGTTGGCCGTGGTTACCAAGGCGCACCAATTGCAATTACGGTAGAAGGTGCAAACATCCTAACCCGTAACATGATCATCTACGGTCAAGGCGCTATTCGTTGCCATCCATTTGTACTGGCTGAACTTGAAGCTTGCTCTATCAAGGATAAACAAGAAGCGCTTGACAGCTTCGACAAATCCCTGATGGGCCACATCGGTTTCACCATGTCGAACTTGGTAAGAACTAAATGGCTAGCACTGACCGGTGCACGTTTCACCAAAGTACCATTTAACGATGAAACCGCGGTTTATTACCGTAATGCTGCCCGTTACAGTGCATCTTTGGCATTAATGTCTGATATTTGTATGGCTGTATTTGGTGGTTCACTTAAGCGTAAAGAGCGTATATCTGCACGTTTAGGCGACTTATTAAGCTACCTATACTTGGTTTCAGCAACGCTTAAGCGCTATAACGATGAAGGTCGTCGTAAAGAAGACTTACCGTTTGTGCAATGGTCTTGTCAAGAGCACCTATATCTTTGCCAACGTGCCCTTGCTGACTTAATTAACAACATGCCTTCTGCTGCATTACGTGGCTTATTGAAAGTGGTATTGTTCCCATTTGGTCGTCCGGTTCGTAAACCAACCGACAAAATGGAGCATAAACTTGCTCAGCTACTTCAAGTACCTAGCGAAACCCGTGACCGTCTTGCAACACACATCTACTTAAAAGACGAGCCTCTGTGCTTGCTTGGTAAGCAAGAACAAACGCTAAAAGACATTCTTGCCGTAGAGCCTTTATTTGAAAAGGTATGCCGTGGTACTGGTAAAAAGTTACCGTTTATGCAGCTTGATAAAGTAGCAGCAATGGGGCTTGAAGCTGGCGTACTAAGCGAAGACGAAGCAGCAAAATTAACTGCCGTTGAAGCAAAACGCCTTGCCGTTATCAACGTTGATGACTTTGACCCTGAAGAATTACTTGCTGGTAAAGCGAGAACCAAAGAGTCAGCTAAGGCAGACGCAGCATAACTACTTTTGTTTATTAGGTAGTATAAACCATACTATCAATAGCAATTAGCGTGGATAAAGGTCAGAGTTTTCTGACCTTTTTTCTTGGCAGATTATACCAATTTGACTTAATACTTACTCAATTTGAAGGAGT
>NZ_RCSQ01000170.1:0-4151 GCF_004103255.1 Pseudoalteromonas sp. PS5 | reverse complement strand
ATCGATAAGATTTTCTCGCCTTAAAATAGACCACTTAATTAAGCAAATAGGTATAATCCATTTTTTGGATGACTACGCTGAATCTGCAATAAAATCAGGCTTTTAAAAACGCTTATTGTTTGCTTGGTTGGTTGCAATCGTTCGGCGAATTGGCTCATCATGATCACCCAGTGATACTGAGAAAATGTGTTTCGTACATTCACCTTAGTGTAAAAACTGGATTATTCTTGCACCCCAAAACATAATAAAGATAACAATAAAATGGGATAAAACGACTATGCTATTACTAGCTACTATCTACCTTGCAGCAGCAATATTGGCGGTGCCAATCGCCAAACGCTTAGGGCTTGGCTCCGTGCTTGGCTATTTACTAGCTGGTATTTTAATTGGGCCCCACCTTTTGCACCTTGTAGGTGAACAAACAGACATTATGCACTTTGCTGAGTTTGGTGTGGTGATGATGCTGTTTTTAGTCGGACTAGAGCTGCAACCCAAAAGGCTCTGGACGATGCGCCGATCGATAGTTGGCCTAGGTGGTTTACAAGTGCTGATAACAACCGCTGTTCTTTATGTTGCAATTGATTTAGCGCTTGGCTTTTTATGGCAACAATCAATCGCAATTGCGTTAATGTTAGCACTCTCTTCTACGGCTATTGCACTTCAGACGTTAAATGAAAAGGGTTTGATTAAACAATCGGGCGGTCAAAATGCGTTTTCTGTATTGTTATTTCAAGATATCGCAGTGATCCCCATTCTTGCGATTATGCCGTTGTTAGCATTTAGTGATTTAGCCGTGAGTGATGGACATGGAAACTTATTACATACTTTTCCTACTTACCTTCAAGTCATTATTTCTGTTTTTGTCATTTTAGCTATCATCGCTGCTGGGCACTATGTTGCCGCGCCATTATTTCGATATATCGCCAGTACTCGAATGCGCGAGTTATTTACTGTGGTTGCGCTATTTATCGTTATTGCAACCGCGCTATTGATGCAAAGTATCGGGCTATCTCCTGCGCTTGGGACATTTCTTGCAGGGGTTGTCCTCGCGGAAAGCGAATTTCGCCATGAATTGGAAGCCGATATTGAACCCTTTAAAGGGTTACTCCTAGGGTTATTTTTTATGACTGTAGGGGCATCAATCGACTTTTCTTTATTAGCAGAAAAGTGGCTATTTATCTTGGCTTCAGTCGCACTATTAATGGGATTGAAGGCGGCTATTTTATATTTGTTGGCAACAGCATTTTCACTGCACAAGCGAGCGAAATGGTTATTTACCGCAGCGCTTTGCCAAGGCGGTGAATTTGCTTTTGTGCTACTTTCCGTGACTGGTAGCTTAGCAATTCTAACACCTGATCAGGCCGCCTTAGTCACATTGGTGGTTGCGGTATCTATGCTTGGCTCGCCGCTCATTTTTATTCTTTACGATAAAGTGGTAGAGCGTCAGGCTAATACGACTCAAGAACAAGACAGCGTAGAGACGATGGAAGCGACACAAAATGTGATTGTGGTCGGTTACGGTCGTTTTGGTCAAGTGATAGGACGTTTGCTCCATGCACAGGGTTATCACTTGTCGATTTTGGATCACAGTCCGAGTCAAATAGAACTACTACGTCGCTTTGGCAATCAGGTATTTTATGGCGATGGTGCAAGACTAGATTTGCTTGAAGCCGCAGGAGCCTATGAGGCGCAAATGCTGGTTGTAGCGATTGATGAACCAGATAAGACCCTTGAAATCGTCAGGTTGGCACAGCAACACTTCCCTCATCTAAAGCTTGTAGTTCGTGCAACGGATCGTCGTCATGCCTACCAGTTAATAAAACTGGGGGTCACCGCTTTTGAGCGTGAAACGTTTGTCTCTGCGGTGAAGTTAGGTGAGCAGGCGCTCAAATTATTGGGCCACAGTGATGAAGATGTCGAACGAGCGGGCGATCTATTTACTCAACACGATGTTGAGTCGATGCACATACTCGCTGACGTGTGGGGAGACGATGAAAGTTACGGTATTGCAATTCGTCAGCGGATGGCTGATCTGAAACAAGTACTTCAGGCTGACGAAAAAGCACAAGAAGATCTTAATACCTGTCATGGTGAACACTGCGACGATAAAACAAAAGAAATAACATCCTAGGCTAAATAAGTATGCTAAGAGTAACGCTAGAGCAATGGCGAATGTTTAAGGCGGTTGTGGAATACGGTGGATTTAATCAAGCCGCTAAAAAAGTACACAAAAGCCAATCCAGCATCCACACCGCGGTACATAAAATAGAACAAGGGCTTGGCGTCAAGCTCTTTACAGTGCAGGGGAGGAAAACACAGTTGACGGAAGCTGGCGAGATGATGCTTCGCCGTGCAAATTTCCTGTTAGAAGAAGCTGCTAAAGTTGAGGCAGTAGGGCAGACATTGGGAGAGGGAATAGAAAGTCAATTACGCATTGCGGTTGATGAAATTTTTCCACAGCATTTACTGTATAAAGTGCTAGAGCAAACGTCCAATCAATACCCTTTATTGCGCATAGAGCTTATGGAGTCAGTCCTTACCGGGGGATCGGAGTTATTGCAAAATACAGATGTGGACATTGCAATATCACCTGTTGTTTTATCTGACGGATTCAGTGAAGAATTATGCCACATTGAGTTTGTTGCTGTCGCGAGTCCTGATCACGCTCTTCACCGTTATGAACGTGACCTCACTCTTGAGGATTTAAAATCACACCGACAAATTGTTGTGAGAGACTCAGCGATAGCCCGCAAAAAAGATGACGGTTGGCTAGGTGCTCATCAGCGCTGGACAGTAAGTCATATGACGACTTCTATTGATATGATAACCAAGGGATTGGGCTTCGCTTGGCTGCCAACTCCTGCAATTCAAGTTTTGTTAGAGACTGGACGTCTAAAACCCCTCCCTTTGCTGCAACAAAGCCAACGAAAAGCACAGCTTCATCTTATTTTTAAAGATGGTGACAGACTTGGACCCGCAGCACGTGCGTTTATCGGTGAGTTAAGATATCAATGTATGCAGCTTGAAGAGGTAATGTGATAACGCGCAAATTGGCCGACTTAAAAGAGGTGTGAATGACAGAACCGTTACAACTTGTTGTAATTGCGCTTGTTGTGCTACTCAGTGGTATCTCAAAATCCGGTTTTGCAGGCGCACTAGGAGCGTTTTCAGTACCGCTGCTGCTGATGGTATTAGAACCAAAGGATGCAGTAGCCTTAATGCTACCGATATTGATAGTAGCCGACGTATTTAGCCTAAAAAGCTACTGGAAACAGTGGAATGTCGATGAATTAAAACGTTTGTTGCCAGGTACACTGCTGGGGATCGCTCTGGCGACAATATTCTTGCAAGAAGTCAGTGAGTTTTGGTTGACCATAGTTATCGCATTGATGAGTATCGGGTTTGCGTTAAAGAGTATTGCGGCTAATAAACAGCCAGAGCAAAGCTTACGCTTTTTCTCTCAGCGTGTTTTGGCAATAAGTACATCTACTATGGCTGGTATTTCTACAACGCTAATTCACGCTGGCGGTCCGCCATTGATGATTTATTTTAACGCGCTCAGGGTGGCGCCCGCAGCATATATCGCGACCGTTGCAGTACTATTTGCTTTAATGAATGCCGTGAAGCTAGTGACTTTTACTGCCTCAGGGTTGTTACAGCTAGAGCACTTCTTGTTGGCCGTTTGTTTTACTCCAATTGCCCTAATTGGTAATCGGCTTGGTGTTATATTAGCCAAAACATTACCAAGGCAGCAGTTTTTGTCACTCATGAACTGGCTCTTATTAATACTAGGATTAGCGCTAGTAATAATACCGATTAGACTTTATATTTGCTCAATTTGAAGGAGTAAATCTGACGCTAACAGCGTTAAAAATTTCTTATTTAGTACAACTAAATAACCTGAGCTGCGGATAATTAATGCCTTTCTAGCAGCCAGTTTTAGTGCTAACTGCGTTGAATTCACTTCCAATAGCCAGCTATTGGTACGTAAATTCGCCTAGTTTTCCCTAAAACTCTCTGGCTAGACAAGGAAAAAATTAAGTTGTGCTTTAGCAATAATGAGTTGGAACATTCCTTATCCAAACCTCAGGTTAAATAGCAAAACTTTTGCCTTGCCTACAGGACGTAGGTACCTCGGCGTGAGCAGGACG
>NZ_RCSQ01000169.1:0-26132 GCF_004103255.1 Pseudoalteromonas sp. PS5 | reverse complement strand
GCAAAAATTTTGCTATTTATTTGTTCTAAAAAGAAATTTTTAACGCTGTTAGCGTCAGATTTACTCCTTCAAATTGAGCAAGTATTAAGTCAAATTGGTATAAGTAGAGATCTTTTGGCTTTAAAGGCTCGATTGCTATTCTATCGCTGTTAATTTGTAATTAATTTTAACTTTTTATTTTTCAATGTGATAGAGGTTTTTTCCTATATTAATACAAAACAGCAGTTTACTTTTTGCACTGAAATGTTAAAAAGTAACAATAAGATTTATTTTTTGTGTTAGTAAGTAACACTCGCTGCGCAGCCTTGGTAGCACGTACCGCAGTTTTAAGTTTCTCAGAGTCGCAATATTAATAACGGCTCTGCTACTGGTTTAAAAAAAGAAAAGGAACAATAAAATGTCAAACCTAGTCACTGATATTGGTAAACACAACCCAAAGCGTAGTAAGTTGAGTGTCGCTGTATCCTCCATATTATTTGGACTTACTCCTTTTTGGGTTCTCGCTGAAACTGCGGCAAAAAATGACAGCGATGTCAGTATTGAGTCGCAAAACGAAGCTATTGAAGTTATCGAAGTGCGTGGGATCCGAGGTAGCATTAATAGTGCGCAAAACATCAAGCGTTTTGCTGACACCGTAAAGGATGTAATCACAGCTTCAGATATTGGTGCATTACCGGACAAATCAGTGACAGAGGCGTTACAACGTGTTCCCGGTGTGACCATCGAACGTTTTGCATCATCAGATGACCCTAAGCATTATGCCGATGAAGGTACTGGCGTATTGGTTCGGGGTTTGGATAGAGTTCGATCTGAGGTGAATGGCAGAGATGCTTTTAGTGCCAACCCTTCAGGAGGGTTAAGTTATGAAGATTTTCCTGCCGAGCTACTCGGTGCGGTAGAAGTGGTTAAAAACCAAACTTCGGATCTGATCTCCGGTGGTATATCCGGCACGGTAAACCTCATTACACGTAAACCATTTGACTCTGATGAGCAGCTTATTTCCTTTAATGCAAAAGCGAACTATGGCGATTTTAGAGATGAAGTAACCCCCTCATTTTCTGCACTTTTCTCAGATAGTTGGGAAACCAAAGGGGGCAAATTTGGGTTTCTTATTGCGGCTTCTACATCAGAATATCAAACTCGAGGCGATGGTGTTGGCTTAGGTAATTTCCACTCCCGAGGGGATTCCTTTGTTCCTACCTTAGATCAATGGGGTGGCATAACAGGCGTTGACCCCTCATCTCCAGTAGATGGCCCCGCTTTACCTGGGCAACCTGAAGGTAGCGTTTGGCATGTGCCTGTCGCTATACATATGAGCACTGCGACGAATGACCGCAAAAGAACAGGTGTTACGTCATCGCTACAGTGGGCAAACGCTGATGAAACCATTGTTGCAACCATAGAGCATATTTATTCTGAGGCATCGCTTGAATGGAATGAACGTCAAATAGGCCAAGCGGCGCAAGGATTTAAAAGTTATATGGGCTCGTCACAAAATTGGATGGACGATGTGGAAAATGGCTTCCCACTTACCACCGAAGGTGGCTTTGTGACATCGGGCATTGCGTTAGGTGTGAGTCCAGAAACTCCATTTTTTTACCGTAGCCGCTGGAACTATAATGAAAATACAGTCAAAGACACCTCATTTAAGTTAACCCTAAAGCCAATAGACAGGTTAACGGTAGAGTTTGACTATCAACGCATCGACTCTGATAAAGACGTACAAAACTACAGTATGTCAGGACAGACCCGAGGCAATCATGTTCATGTTGTTGCGCCTTACTTCCTAGATATGCGTGGTTCAAGACCTACCGTAGAGTTTCTAAGTGATAACCTGCTCACTGCTGGCTGGTCACCGAATGAAGATTGGAACGGACCTGTGCCTAACGTCTTTTTAGGCAGTGGCATGGAGCAGGTTGAGCGAAATACGGCAGAGTCAGATAGCTTTAAATTAGATTTTAAATATGAACTTGATGGTCACTTTACCAGTGTAAGTTCAGGTTTTTATATGTCAGATAAAGACTTAACCGTTCGTGATACCGCCTATGAAGGCTGGTCTGCCATTGGGACACCATGGATCCAAGATGACCGTAATGCGGCAGCTGCTGTTAATCGTCCTGAGTTATTTGAACGTGTTGACTTTTCAGATTATTACGATGGGAAAGTACTCATGGGTACGGTCAATGACTTTTTATTTCCTCGAATGGAGTTGGTAAAGAATTATGCGGCATCTTTACGCCAAGGGTGTCGTGAGGGCTGGCATAATGCCACCATTAGTGCGGCAAATAATGGGGTATGTTCTGGCACTTATGTTCCTTATGAAGATAAACCTAATCGAGTAGAGGGACCTTTTGCTGCCTATAATGTCAGTGCAACGAACGAGAAACGCACAGAGTTTTATGTTCGCGGTGACTTTGACATTGAGTTTCAAGGTATTCCGGTTGTTGGTAATGTTGGTCTGCGTTACGTAAACTACCAGTTGGAGTCAACAGGCGCATTGGTTCAACCGGCATTAATTAAGCGAGGAGAAGAGGGCAGTTCATTAAATAACGTGATGCAGCAACCGCAATACAAGCGCTATTACGACATTGCTGGAGGTGAGTCGGAACTGAGTACGGTGGATGGTACTGACTACAGCGCAGTGTTACCCAGTTTAAACCTTAGTTTTGGCGTGTCCGAAGATGTAGTAGTGCGCTTTGGTGCGTCAAAAGCTTTGTATTATCCAAGCCTAGTAGCGGCAAGAAATATTAGTATTCTTAACTTGGATTATGTACCTGTGCTACAGACGCCTGGTGCAGATTACGATGAGGTCACAAATCCTATTGTCGGGCTGGATGATATAAACCTGACGGCGCTTTCTGGTAATCCAAATATTGAACCTGAAGAAGCGATTAATACAGATTTAACCACTGAGTGGTATTTTGCTTCCGCAGGATACGTGACTTTGGGACTATTCCACAAAAAGTTAGATAACATTATTCGTGACCGAGCGTTCGACCTTGACGTGTCTTATGGCAGTGAAGAATACAATGTATCAGCCTATGGCCCTGCCAATACTGGCTCAGGCACTATCAAAGGGGTAGAGTTTTCTTACTCGCAATTTTACGACATGTTACCGGGTGCGTGGAGCGGTCTAGGGCTACAATTTAATTTCACTTATATCGATCAAAACGGTTTGGAAGATCCAAACGAAATATCGAAAGGCACGCTAGGATTTGACGAAGATGGCAACCCGCTAGATGATAACCGTAATACGTTTAGGGTTTTTAGTGGTTTGCCGCTACAGGGCTACTCAGATCAAAACTTCAATATCATTGGTATGTACGAATATGAAGACATTTCATTTCGTCTTGCTTACACATGGCGCTCAGAATACTTATTAACACTCAGAGAGTCCGAAGAGTATGTACCAGCATACGCAGAGGCGTCAGCGATGGTAGATGCAAGTCTCTACTACACCATTAACGATAATTGGAAAGTTGGCTTTGAGGCTAGCAATATTTTGGACACAGAGACCAAAACTAAATATCAGATGGATCAGAGTGGTACTAAGACACAAGCGCTCAACTTCACCACCGACAGACGCTTTGCTTTAAGTGTACGTGCCACTTTTTAACGCTGTGGCCTGGATTGGTATGAGCTAAGTAGGAAGCTAACTCAATGAAGAGAGTAATGACAAAGGGTTCTGGAGATCTAGATAAGCTAAACGGTAGAGGATGGGATATTTTGGCTGAAGAAGTCAGTTTGCCTGTTGCGGTAGTTAGGCAGCAGGCAATAACCCATAATGCCCATTGGATGGCACAGTTTACCCAAGCAAGTGGAGCCCTTTTAGCTCCTCATGGTAAAACAACAATGTCTCCAGAGTTATTTGAGTTGCAAATAGCCCACGGTGCGTGGGCTATTACCGTAGCCACGGTAGCGCAGCTATCTGTGGCCGTCGCTGCCAAAGTGCAGCGGGTGATCTTAGCAAACCAACTTGTCGGCTTGTACCACTTTAAACAAGTTGCAAACATGCTCCGTGATACTGACGTTGAACTCTATTGTTTTGTGGACTCTATTGACAATGCCCAAGCGCTTGGGGCGTTTTCTAGTGCATACTCGGTGCGCCTTTCCATTTTATTGGAAGTGGGTGTGATGGGAGGGCGTGCTGGTTGGCGTGATCTTAAGACGTTAGGGGAGCTAGCTGAAGCATGCCAAGTTTATCCTTATTTAAATATTGCAGGCATTGGATTTTATGAAGGAGTGATCCATGGCGATGATGCCAAGGAGCAAATCCAGCAATTTGTTGATGCGGTGATGAAAACGGCGAAGAGATTACAGCAGCAAGGTGTGTTTTCAGAGGCCTTGCCTATCATCTCGGGCGCAGGCTCTGCATGGTACGATGTTGTGGCAAGTACTTTTAATCAAAGTCCATATGCTGAGCAATTTCAGTTGGTACTGCGCCCGGGTTGCTACCTAATTCACGATACTGGTATCTATCAGGATGCTCAACATGCGGTATTGTCGCGATCCCAGCTTGCATGCGATATCGGTGATAGTTTGCAGTCAAGTTTAAGCATTTGGGCATACGTACTTTCTACACCTGAGCCGAACATGATAATCGTTGGACTGGGCAAAAGAGATGTGGCTTTTGATGCTGGCATGCCAACCCCTGAGCTGATGTATTCTGTACACGCAAAGCAGCTCCGAGAGATAAATGGCGCGCTTAAAGTGGAAAAAATCATGGATCAACATGCGCTGGTCAGTGTGCAGCCTGAATGTGAAGTGGCAGTGGGCGATATGATTTGTTTTTCAACATCCCACCCTTGCCTTACTTTCGATAAATGGCGGGAAATTGGCGTCGTTGAGCAGGACTGGGTGATCACTCATACTATTTCAACCTATTTTTAATTAATACCCAATTACTCCTTCAAATTGAGTAAGTATTAAGACAAATGGTATAAGGCGACGTAGTGGATATTATTAGCAAAATTAAAGAAGGTTTGGGTCATTTTAGTCCGGCTGAAGAGAAAGTCGCACGGTTGATTTTGGCTGAATTGACCTTTGCAGCGAGCGCTACTATTGGTGAGTTAGCTGAAAAAGCGCAAGTGAGTCATGCCAGTATTACACGCCTTGCACGTAGTTTAGGGTGTCATAACGTACGTGACCTTAAATTTAAGCTTACGCAATCAGCGGCAATTGGAGAGCGCTTTACGAGTGCTGAGCCTATCGAAAAAGAAAAAATCTCTCAGGTTTATACCTCGATCCAAGAGATTTTGACCCTCAATGCTGGATTAATCGACGAAGCAACGGTAGAGCAAGCCAGTGAGATAATTTGTGCGACACGTCATTGCCTCATTTTTGGTGTTGGCGGTGGCAGTAGCTTGATGGCACAAGAGTGTCAAAATCGATTATTTCGTTTAGACGTGCTCAGTAATGCCCATTGCGACCCGATGATGATGCGCATGGTTGCTGCGACGGTAAACAAAGGAGATGTGGTGATTTGTTTATCGCTCAGTGGCGTCTCTCCTGATGTGAGCGATTCCGCCTTGATAGCGAAAGAATATGGTGCGCAAATTATCGCAATTTGTCCGAACGGTGATTTAGCGAATATAGCTGATCACCATTTACCAATCAAAACCCAAGAAAGTGATTATATCTTCAAACCGAGCGCGGCACGTTATGCCATGATGGCTGCGATAGATATTCTATCAAGCGAAGTTGCTATTCGTAATCAAAAGCGCTCAAGGGAGAAGCTCAGACGATTAAAGACTCAGCTAGATCAACATAGAGATAAAAGTAGTAACTCACCACCTGCAGATAAACGTTTTCCATTGGGGGATTAATGACTGGCGCTTCCAACCATGTGGATACTCTTATTCAGCGTGCAACGGTTTACTTTACGCCACACTCAAAGGCGCAGATAGTCGATGTTGCCATTGATGGAGATAAAATTGTTGCTTTAGGTGATTGTGCTCATGTTATTGCAAGAGAGTATATTGATGCCATGGGATTAGTGTTGGCACCCGGTTTCATTGATGTGCATACTCATGATGATCTTGAGGTACTGCGAGCGCCGCACATGCTAAGCAAGGTAAGTCAAGGTGTGACTACGGTTATTGCTGGAAACTGCGGGATCAGTGCTGTGCCTTATAGTCCAACTTCTACACCCGTAGACCCAATTAACCTTCTAGGTGAAGGCGCTGAGTTTGTCTACTGTGAACTAAAGGATTATCAGCGGGCTTTCAGTGAGGCTGCGCCAAGTGTGAATTTGGCCATGCTAGTTGGACATACCACACTAAGGGCGCAGGTAATGGATGACCTATCTCACGCTGCCACGACACAAGAAATTAATCAGATGAAAGACTTATTGCACAAGGCAATGATGCAAGGGGCAATAGGTCTTAGCACTGGGCTTGCTTACTATAATGCCAAAGGAGCAGATAAAGCCGAAGTCAACGCTCTGGCCGAGGTTGTTACACCATTTGGTGGCATCTATACCACACATCTGCGTACAGAGTTTCAGGGGGTGCTGCGGGCAATGGATGAGGCGTTTTCTACAGCTCAGCATGCCAAGTTACCGCTAGTTATTTCACATATTAAATGTGCAGGCCAAGAAAATTGGGGAAGAGCGCCTGAAGTTTTAGCCCATTTTGAGCAACATCGGCAAACCCATCAAATAAGCTGTGATTGTTATCCTTATGCCGCAAGCGCTAGCACTTTAGATCTAAATCAAGTGACAGGTGATACGGATATTTTTATTACTTGGTCTGAGCCGTACCCTGAGCTGGCACAGCAGAGCTTGGCAGACATAGCCTTGCATTGGCAAGTATCGCAACTTGACGCCGCAAAACGTCTGCAACCCGCAGGGGCGGTGTATCATTGTATGTTGGAAGATGATGTGCGGCAATTTCTAAGTTACGAGCACAGTATGGTTGGCTCTGACGGCTTACCCTGCGATCCTCATCCTCATCCAAGGCTTTGGGGGACGTTTCCCCGAGTACTTGGACATTATTGTAGAGAGCAAAAGTCGCTACCGCTGGCATTGGCCATCCATAAAATGACAGCGCTGCCAGCTGCCCGCTTTAAGTTAAAACAACGTGGCAGTATACAAACGGGTTACTTTGCTGATCTGGTTTTGTTTGATCCCAAGCGGGTGTTAGATCGAGCAAGCTACAGCAACCCAAAACAACTGGCGACAGGGATAGTGAAAGTGTGGGTGAACGGTACCCTTAGCTATGTGGAAGGCACGACACTAGATAACATCTGCGAATTTGGTCGTGCAGGGCGATTTTTAAATCGTTAAAACTCATTAAAATCATCAAGAGGTTAATATGACAATAAGAAGAATAGGTGCTGAGGGCGGTACAGGAACCGGAGGGCAACATTTACCCTTTGCACGAGCAGTTGAGGCTGGTGGTTGGCTTCAGGTTTCAGGGCAAACACCGATGCGAGATGGGGAAGTTGTCGAAGGCGGGATCGTTGAGCAGTCACGCCTAGCGATTGAAAACTGCATCACGATTATGACTGAAGCAGGCTATGGCCTTGAGCATGTCACTCATGTGTCGGTGATATTAACGGATGCAAGATACTTCCAATCTTTTAATAAGGTCTTTGCTGAGTACTTTTCAGCACACCCTCCTGCACGGATCTGTATGGTGGCTGATTTGGTCGTGGATTGCAAAGTAGAGGTTGACGTTACTTGTTATAAAGACCAACAGTCGTAGCCATACAAAGCTGCACAAGAGGGAAGAGATGATGGATAACCAGCAAATGTATTTGCTTATTTTTCTGTTGTACTTGTCGGTGATGATAATAGTGAGCTGGTTGACATCGCGATGGCAACGTTCAAATAGTGACTACTTATTGGCTGGGCGTAAAGTGCCACTATTACTGACATTAGGTACAACCGTTGCCACTATGGTTGGCACTGGCTCATCGATGGGAGCGGTAGGGTTTGCTTATCAACATGGCTGGGCAGGCACGCTTTATGGAGTTGGTGGAGCAATGGGGATTTTATTACTTGCCTGGTTATTTGCTCCAGTCAGGGCTGAGCGCTTTGCAACGATGAGTGAGGAGTTGGCAAGTTATGTTGGTAACCATCAAATGGTTAAAAAAATACTAGCAATATTGATTTATGCTGCCAGCGTTGGTTGGTTGGGGGCGCATTTAATTGGTGGAGGCATGTACCTTGCTTGGTTAACAGGACTTGATGAAACCAGTGCTAAGCTCATTATAGGGATAGGACTTGCCGTTTATGTGACCTTAGGTGGGTATTCTGCAGTAGTATGGACGGATGCCATTCAAGCCATTATTTTATTCTCAGGCTTTTTGCTAATGAGTTATTTTGTTGTTGACGTGGTAGGCGGCTGGCAAAGTTTAACCAATGTGACGGTTGCCAAAGATGCGGGGCTATTTTCATATCAAAATATAGGTATGTTGCCAGCAATCTCCATGGCGCTTGCAGTGCTGGTTGGCGTCTTAGCAACCCCCTCGTTTCGCCAGCGGATCTATTCGGCTAAAAGTATAGCGAGTATTCGTACATCATTTTTTATCTCAGGAGTGCTTTATTTAGGGTTTTCGCTTATTCCTGCGGTGATAGGGATAGGAGCCTATGCCGTGAACGCGAATTTAGATAACCCTGCGTTTGCCTTTCCTTATTTAGCGTTGACGGCGATGCCTGTACTGATAGGTGGTTTAATTTTGCTGGCGGGGATTTCTGCAACGCTGTCGAGTGCCAGTTCAGATGCAATTGCTGGTGTGAGTGTATTGGTCTCTGACATCTATTTAGCGTGGTATAAAAGTAATATTACGCCGCGCAACTTGCTACTAACATCAAAAATAGCCATGTTAATTACAGTCTTTTTGGCATTATTTATTGCAGTGTTATCAAATAATATCATCAGCTATATCACCAAGATGATTTCGCTTGTATTGGCAGGGCTTTGTGTGATGGGAGTGTTGGGGCGCTTTTGGAAAAGCTATACCTGGCAAGGTAGTTTGGCCACTTTACTTGCTGGTTTTATTGCTGCGCTGCTTGTGGGGGCAAATAACAGCTGGTTGGCTTTTTTTGGTAACCCAATTATTCCGGCGTTGTGTAGTGCGCTACTATTTGGGGTATTGACGAGCATTGTGACCAAACCAAGAAACGCCGAGCTGTCAGAAGAGGTAAAAGTAACCTCATGAAGCCAATGATAAAACGGATAGTCTTTTTTGGTGAATGTATGGTGGAGCACAATGCTGATGGGGTGACTGCGTTTGGTGGCGACACTTTTAATACCGCTTGGTATTTGGCGCAATTACTCAGACAAGTCAAACATGACGAAATCACAGTAAGTTATGCTACTGCTTTGGGCACCGACGGTGCCAGTGCTGATTTGACCGCGATGCTATCAGCCGCTCATATCAATCAGGATTACATTATAGTCACACCAGAAAGTTGTTTGGGTGAATATTGGATATCTCTTGATAATAATGGTGAAAGGCGTTTTACCTTTGCCCGCGATAAAAGCCCAGTAAAAGCGTATTTCAATAGAGAGCAACGCCTCATACAAGCACTACAAGATAAACAGGTTGATGCGATTTACCTCTCAGGGGTAAGTCTTGCCATTTTATGTGATTCACAAAGGCGATGTTTATTCCAAGCATTAGCCATGTTTAAAGAAGCCGGTGGTATGATATTTTTTGATAATAATTACCGCCAGGTGCTGTGGTCTAGCCCTGAGGCAAAGCAGAGCTATTTGGCTCTGATGCCACTAGTAGATATTGCATTTTTGACTGATGAGGATGAATATGCCGTATACGGCACGCAAGGCGTCAATGACATTATATCTTTGCACCAACAACGAAGCATGCAGCCGCAAATTTTAGTGATACGTCAAGGCGCAAAGCCATGTCTATTGGTTTCTTCTAATGATACTCCAGTCATTTATATTGCGGCGCAGCATATAAAACCAACGCTTATTCTAGATACCAGTGGCGCTGGAGACGCATTTGCTGGTGGGTTTATGGCACAGTGGCTGTTAGGCACTGAGTTGCGTTCAGCTGCGCGTTTTGCTCACCGAGTGGCGGCTAAGGTTATTCAACATCACGGTGCGCTGATCCCTGAGCACTTACTACCGAGCCTAGAGACGCAGGAATGTCATTATGAAAATGCCCTTTAGTATTACCCTATTTAGCATATTGTTACCCATATTTGCAGTAGCGGCAGCGCCACTGCCACTTATGCCGATGCCAAAACAAATCGAAATGGGCACAGGCACACTCACGCTCAACAGCGAAGTAAAAATAGCAGTTCATGGTTTTGGATCACAGAGAAAAGCGTTTCAGCTTGCTAGAGTAGCGCAATACTTTGAGCGTATTGCAGGAAAGCCTATTGCTTTACGCGTTGTTGAGGGGGAGAAAGCAGATTTAACTATTCGTGTAAAACAGGCTGAAACCCAATTAAGCATGCCTCAACTGGGGGAGCCAGAAGACTACACGCTAAACATAGATAAAAATGGGATAACCCTATTGGCAACATCAGTTTTTGGAGCGCAACACGGCATCTCAAGCATACTGCAACTGGCGACGGAGGATCCTCTCAACCCGCTGTCGTTTCCCTATACCAGTATTACAGATGCTCCGCGCTTTACTTGGCGAGGCCTGCTGATTGATAGTGTTCGTCACTTTATGCCAATTGCAACTATAAAGCGCCAACTTGATGGCATGGCTGCTGCAAAACTGAATGTATTACATTGGCATTTAACTGACGACCAAGGTTGGCGTATAGAAAGCAAGGTGTTCCCGGAGTTAACCAAAATGGCCTCTGATGGGCTCTATTACCGCCAATCTGAAGTTAAGGAGGTAATTGAGTACGCGAGCCTTTTAGGTATTCGCGTGGTGCCTGAATTTGGCATGCCTGGTCATGCAAGCGCTATAGCCGTGGCGTATCCTAAGTTAATGGCCAAGGTTAAATCGTATGAGATGGAGCGCCAATGGGGCGTTTTCAAACCGTTACTCAATATTGCCAACCCTGAAGTGTATGTATTTATTGATAACTTACTGGCTGAAATGGTGAGTTTATTTCCTGATAGTTACCTTCACATTGGCGGTGATGAAGTTGAGCCTGCGCATTGGCTTGAAAATAGTGAAATACAAGCGATGATGTTGCAGCATCAGTTAAAAAACGGCCATGATCTTCAAAACTACTTTAATGTACGTGTACAAAAGCTAATCGCCAAATATCAGCGAACGATGATGGGATGGGATGAAATTTTTCACCCCGCACTGCCTAAAGATATTTTAGTACAGTCGTGGCGCGGTCATGACTCGTTAAATGCAGTAGCAAAAGCTAGGTATGCAGGCATATTGTCAACGGGTTTTTATATCGATCAACCCCAGTATTCGTCATTCCACTACCGTAACGATCCGTTACCAGAAAAACCGCAAATTAACCTCACACAGCCACGTGTGATGAGTCTTGCCTTTACTGTTCCACGCTTAAAAGGCAGCGCAATTGAAGGAGAATTGGTGGTGTTGGGTGAGCAGGTGCTGATTAAGCTAAATAGCAATCTGCATCAATTGGTTAAAACGGATAAACCAATCACACGTGAGACGCAGCAATTTATCGCGACGATGGACAGCTGGATGGGACCACTACAATTTGAGTTTAACCGAACTATAAACAGCGGTGCAGTCATGATAGGTAACAGCCGCTACCCTCTGACTATTGCAAGTATAAGTAACCCAGACCCTGTAAATGTGTCGGTCTCACTTAGTCGTGATAATCATGCCCTGATTTTAGGGGGAGAAGCGACAATTTGGAGCGAAATGGTTACTGAGCATAATCTTGATGTCAGAATTTGGCCACGGCTTTTTGCTATCGCTGAACGTTTATGGTCTGCACAAAGCCTCACTAATAGCGACGCCATGTATATACGGCTCGAGCATATTAGTGACTTTTCGCATCGCGTTATTGGGCTTAAGCATAAAGTGCAACAGCGCTTGGGTTTTAACTCACTAATTAGCACAACACTAGGTGAGTCAGAGCGTATTAAAACACTTGAGTTACTTACCCATATTGCACAGATTGTTGAGCCAAGTCACTACTACACACGTCATCATATTAAATTTTTACAGGACGAATATCATCAAAGAGCACCACTCAATCGGTTTGTTGACTATCTTGGCGTTGAAAGTCGCCAAGTCCGAGAACTTGACCAATTAGTTACACGGTATGTTGCAGGAGATGTCGCTGCATTAGTCCAAATTGAGAAGCAGTTACAACACTGGCAAATGAAGCTACAGGATGCAAGCTTATTACGGCATCGCCCAGAACTGACTGAAGTACACGCAACTGCGCTCAAGGTATTGCAATTGATTGAGCTTAGCCAACACGTGCTGGAGGTGTGTAAAGGGGCTTTACAACCTTCACAAACTTCGAACTTAAATCAACAGTTATTGGCATTACAGAGCTTGACGGATGAAATCGTCATTACGGGTATTTATCCGATGCGAACGCTCTATCTTCATTGCCAATCAGTAAATAAGCATTGAATAGGAACATCATGAAAAAAATTTTGTTGAGCTTTTTGTTACTACAAAGCAGCGGCTGTGTGATAGCCAATACAAATGCAGATACCGAGGACTGGATCGTTGATGGCGTGTTTACGCAAGGTATTGAAGGCCCCGCGGTTGACAGCGCAGGAGTGTTGTATGCGGTGAACTATCAACAACAAGGAAGTATTGGCAAGGTAACGGCAAAGGGTCAAGTAGAAACGCTACTGACATTCAAAAATGGCTCTATTGGTAATGGTATTCGTTTTGATAAAGAAGGGAACATGTATATTGCTGATTACATCAACCACAATATTCTGAAAGTCACCAGTAGCGCGCTCAAACAAGGCGGTGATTTATCAGAATTTGTGAGTGTATTTGCACACCATGATGGCATGAACCAACCGAATGATCTTGCGATTATGGATAATGGCATTCTGTTTGCTAGTGATCCAAACTGGCAAGCCAGCAGCGGTAATTTATGGCGTATAAACACGGCAGGAGAAGTAACTTTACTCGAAGCGGGTATGGGGACGACGAATGGTATAGAAGTCAGTCCTGATAATAAAACCCTGTACGTGAACGAAAGCGTACAACGCAAAGTGTGGCGCTATGACATAGATGAACAAGGCAATATTAGTAACAAGAAACTATTGATTACGTTTAATGATTTTGGTTTAGATGGCATGCGTGCAGATAACCAAGGCAATCTCTACATTGCTCGTTACGGTGCAGGTTTTATTGCTGTAGTCTCACCAGAGGGTGAATTACTTAAAGAAATTAAATTGACAGGCAAACACCCAACCAATATTGCTTTTGGCGGTAACAATGGCAAGCGTTTATTTATTACGATGCAAAAACGCGGAGCCATTGAGATGGCCGAAGTTGAGTTTGCAGGTCGTGGAAGGTATTAACCGAGCTTAGAGTAATAAATATCTCTCTAGCAGTCTGCACCATTGTCCACAGTGTCAAGGAATGGCAACTGCAAGGAGGATACAAAAGCAGCAAGAGAACGTATTGCCATGTTGTTTTTACGCTTCCTTATGAATGTAATACCATTGCCCACTACTTAACGCGGCGTTATAACTTTCTCGATCTCGTTTAAACCTTTATGAAATATTAGTCGACTAAGTATATTTAAAATATAAGGAAAATATGTTGTTTACCAGCCCCCAATTCCGGCTTTTTATGATGTCGTTAGGACTTTTTACATGTTCAGTTTATGCATCAGCAAAGGATCTAAAAAATTGTGTTTTGGCACAGTATAGTCCGCAAACAGTTGCAATTTCCGGATTACCAGACCCATCTTCCAAGGGAAGCTATAAATTTAAGATAATTAAATATGGTAAGAAACCTTCAATACTCAGTTTTTCAAATCCGGAAATTGTTACTCAAAAAGTAAAATGTAACTCCACCCAATTTAGTACAGCTCTTTCGTAGAATTTTATGCTGCCTCAAGGTAACCAATTGGTGTCATATCACCAAGTGAATCATGAGGCCGCCCATAATTATAAATACTTAACCACTCATCTATGATTTCACGTACTTCTTGCAGTGATTCAAACAAGTATAAATCTAGCACTTCTTCACGGTAACTTCGGTTAAACCTCTCCACAAAGCCATTTTGATAAGGGCTACTAGGTTTTATAAACTCAAGTTTAATACAGTTTTCCGTCGCCCACGTTTCCAGCATAGTCGAAGTAAACTCTGGGCCATTATCTACTCTAATTCGCATTGGTGCCAGAGTAACTGCTTGTGCGATGTGCGAGTGGCAAAATAAAGGTAAACTTAGCTCCGCCAAGTTCAGTTGAGCAACCAACATGACAGCTACCCTCATGCCAAGTGGCAATCTTGCGTACAATTGCAAGGCCAAGTCCATACCCTCCACCGCCTTTGCTACGGCTTGCATCAAGTCTAGAAAAGGGCACAAATACGGATTCCCACTGTGATTTTGGGATCCCATTACCATCATCTTCGACCTGAATATAGGCATATTTTTTGTCACTTTCGGTACGGATCATGATGGCTGAGTCGCCGTACTTGTCTGCGTTTTGCACAATATTCTGGATAGCGCGAGATAAATAATGTGGGTTGGCTAGGAGGATAATTTCATCGCAGCTGCCTTGAAAGGAAACCTGTTTATCAGTGAGTTTACTTAGCTTGCTTATTTGGTCTTGAACTAACTCATTAAGGCTAAGCTGGATCAGCTCCAGCTTTTTTACTTCAAATTCTAGCCGCGCATAGGCCAGCATTTCATCTATCATCGCCTCCATTTCCAACACATCATCAGCCATATCATTGCCTTGCTCTCGACTGTTTTCAGGTAGCATTGCAAGAGCAAATTTAAGTCTAGCCAAAGGGGTACGCAGATCATGAGACACAGCGTTGACTAATAGCTTTTGATTGTCAATCAGTCGTGCCACTTGCGATGCTAAGTGGTAGATTTGCTCTGTAAGATTAGAGATAGCAGAGAATCTAGAGCGTCGCGTCGTTTTAGGCACCTGACCTTGAGCGAGGCATTCGGTAATATAGCGAAGTTGTAAAAGGTCAAGCCAAAGCGGCCTTATCCACAACATGAGTAAAAAGGCCAATACAGCATAAGAGAGTAGCTTGATAAGCCATTGCTTGTTGGTCGCAGAGGTTGCAGGGGCGAGCGGCCCTAGTTGCAGCAATAAAGTTGACTCTGGTATTTTGAAAGTCAGCCAAGCACTGCCGGTATCATCAAAACTCGTTAATATACCACCCTGTTTTAGGGTACTAGCTTGTTCTGGCAACCAAGCCACATCATCCATATCGAGTATTTTTATGGTGTCTGACTCTTTGGGTAAGCTATTGGGAGAAATACTGGACTTCAGTGTGTGTGCTATGGTTTTTGCATGGCGCAACTCGTCAGGTGCAGAATGCACCCAATGCGTCCAAATTGCTTCACTTACTTGGTTAATAATAACAATGCTGGTAAACACAGCTACATATAAGCTGAGTAATAGCTTTAACACAGATAAACTAATCCCAAGCAGACTTTGAACAAAGGTAACCTTTACCCCAAACGGTAATGAGTCGAGCCGGTTGCTCTAAGTTGTCACCGAGTTTTTTGCGCAGACGGCTAATACGTACGTCTACACTTCTATCCAAGCCGTCGTATTCACGTCCAACTACATGTTTGTAAATGTAATCACGGCTGAGGGTTTCTCCAGCATGACCTGCGAGTGTCTTTAATAAGTCAAATTCATAACTGGTGAGCTCTACTTCATGATTGGATAAGTAGACTTTTCTGTCTGATTTATTGATCCGTAACTTGCCAAGTACGATAGAGTCTGATTGTACTTGTTCGCTTTGTGTGCGCCTTAATAGGGCGTTTAGCCGAGCCAGCAATACATAGGGTTCTACTGGTTTAATAATATAATCATCGGCACCAATTTCTAGCCCTTTGACATGATCAAAGTCGCTATCTTTGGCAGTTAAAAATAAAACTGGCCCTTTAAACTCACTTCGAGCCGCTTTACAAATGGAGAAACCATCAAGTCCGGGCAACATGATATCAAGAATAAGAATATCGGGCTTTTCGGCCTCAATCGCTTTTATCGCATTGATGCCATTGTGCAATTGTACGACTTCAAAGCCGTTGTGAATAAGAAACTTTGCGGTTAACTCTGCAAGCTTAACATCATCTTCAACTAGTAATACTTTTGCCATTAAAACACACTCCAGTCGCTTCTCAGTTTGCGTCGATATTGCTGGTTGACGCTTGTGTGTAGTTCGATAGTTTGTTTCGCAATCATGTTATTTTTAGCATCCCTCAAGCTAAAAATCATGGATTTTGATAGCGAGATGGTCTGTGTTGATTTTGCCTCAGCAGTTTGCTCCCAACATTGTAGTTTTT
This sequence comes from Pseudoalteromonas sp. PS5, assembly GCF_004103255.1. Lineage (NCBI taxonomy): Bacteria > Pseudomonadati > Pseudomonadota > Gammaproteobacteria > Alteromonadales > Pseudoalteromonadaceae > Pseudoalteromonas > Pseudoalteromonas sp. PS5. Next base: position 9,736 of record NZ_RCSQ01000169.1, on the reverse strand, counting down.
GTTCTTCTTGAAATAAGCACAAATTTCTTTGGAAGGGAGATTGCCACGCTATTTTTGCGGTCATTTCACAGCGTTGTCCTGCTTGCTTTACCATACAAGTAATGGGTTTAATTTCAAAGTTAACTTCATTGCTAGGTGTGGTTGAGGCGGTGCTAGAAGCACTAAACATTATAATTATTATTAAGTACAACCTAAAATTCATATTTTCCCCCGACAAAGACTGTCGCGGTATAGCTATCCTCGACTATCGGGCTATCTGTTATAACAGTGTCAAGCTGTTGATATTTCGCGTTAAATTTGAAAGTCCACGATTTGCTTATGGGATATGAATAAGCAAAACTCAAATAGGGCTGGTAACTTGAGCTACCTTCATACCACAAGGCTGAGTTAAGGGTGTCGGCTTTATCAATACCATAGTAGTAATCGATTAATTGTCTACTTTTCCATTTTAGCCCTGCTTTGATGAGTGCATGGGCATTTGGTGTATTATTGAAGCGGAATCGGTAACTTATACCTATATCCGCATTATAACCTTGATATGTGTTGGTGATGTCGCTCAGCCATGATGCTGTTACTTTGACATTATCATTGATAATCCAATGTGCTAGCACTCCCCCATCAACTGCCCATTTCCTTGACTTAATATCATCAAGTGAGATGACACGTTGCTCCGCGAGAAACTCACCTCCAGGTAATTCAGCACTGGCATCTAACAAACTTTTTTGTACAAAAATATTACTCGGGTGGAATTTCTCAAAATACGCTTGTTCTGTGTTAAATGTGCCAATTAAGCTGATGTCAAATTGGTCGTGATAGTAGAGTGTATAGCCTAATGTTCCATTATCTAAAAATAGGTTCTCGCCGTAATAGCTGATATAAGGCACTGCAATCAAAGGTATGTTATCACCGCCATGTAGTGGGTTGGTGATCACCCCGCCACCGAGTGCGACACCAAAACGCCATTGGCCAATAGCTGTACATTCGCTGTCATTGGCGTCACATGGCACTGTATTGGCACTTACCTTGGCGGCGAGCAGCAAAGTTAAGGCCACTAGTAACTTTTTCAATGTGAAACTCCAGTTTGAGTGATACAAATTTGTTTCGTTAGCTGATCTATTTTGATGACAGAAAGCTGTGTTGATAACACCACTGTCGCATTTTGTTATCACCAAGCCATTTGTGTCCATGTTGGTGACGTTAAATAAAAAGCGTTAATGCCGTCAGTGTTTGATTTCCTCAACTTGAGTCAGTATTAAAACAAAATGGTAGTCGTTTTTTGGCGGTGAGTGGTCAGCCTGCCCTAATGTGTAATTTACCAGTCGCGGTACAAATTACCAGAAAGGGTAACATTAAATAACAAAACAAACGCTGATGATAACAGAAATGCCGGCGTAAAAGTTTAGGCTTAATTGACGCTTAACTTTCAAGGATAACATTATGAATTACAAAATTTGGTTGAGCTTGCCACTTGCTGCAGGTTTGAGTGCATGTGGTGGTAGCAGCAACAATGAAGAGAATAAGACGTTGCCAGAGCTCAATGCGCTAAATAACAGTACGGCACCGCTACAAGCATCTTCCACAGCGCAATTTAGTCAGTTTGTTAAAAATGGTATTTTTATCGCAAGTGGAGGGGGGAAAAACGGCGAAGACGTGTCGGAAAACCCAACCGCTACTACCGTAACAACGCCATACTCTGGGACAAACCAACTTGTGGATGGGGTATCACAAAGCGACCGGATCAAGTTTGACGGGCGCTATTTGTATATTACTGGGACGACGGAGGTTGCCTACGAGGGGGACAGCAGTAAAACCTTCGTTAGAGTGTTAGATACTGTGGCTGACGAAGTGCCAGTACAAGTGAATGAACTTATTGTGTCGGACTCAGCGTTTGCTAGCCAAAACCTCTATTTACAGGATCACCAGTTAATCAGTGTATTGATGGATTATGATTACGACTTTGCAGACGACATATCGATACAGTCAATCCAGCCACAAGTGGATTATCAAGGTTTTATAGAGCTGGCTTTCAGTGACGTATCCATGCCCGAACAAGCAGCCGTCGAGAAACGCTTTCGGATGGATGGCTCACTAGTTGGTAGCCGCCTAATAGGTGATACTCTGTATGTAATAGCTGAACATACATTGAGTTACAGTGGATATACGGACAATGACAGATTAGCAAGCTATAACCAACTAATGGATATGGATGTCAACGCACTGCTCCCTACCTTTAAAAACCTACAAACAAACGCAGAAGCACCATTAGTCGCAGCAGATAGCTGCTATCTGCCTGCAGATGCAACGGCATTAGATGGCTACCATGGCTTAACCACCATAACCCAAGTGAATATTCACACTCCTGATGACTTTAAAACAACATGCGTAAGCACCCGAACCGCGGGCTTTTATATGTCAGCGACGGCGCTATATCTGTATAACTACACATTCGCCGATAACACTGATGAGGTCAACACCGCGATTTGGCAACCTCATGGTTTAGTATTACACCAATTGACATTAAATAATGAAGGGGTAGCTTATCAAGCGACAGGAGAGGTTGAAGGTCAGCTCGCACAGGTGAGTAGTAACATGGCGGCAACGCGATTTGATGAACAAGACGGTATGCTCAGAGTGTTCACAAGTAAATATGACACTAGCATGGGAAATAGCCACAAGCTGCATATTCTAAAACCAGAAGGCAACACATTGGTAACAGTTGCCACTTTACCAAATGATAAATATCCCACCCCAATTGGTAAAGTGAACCCACAAACCAATCAAGTAGATGAAGATGTGTACGCCGTGCGGTATTTTGGCGATACTGCCTATGTTGTTACTTTTAGGCAAATAGACCCTTTATATGTCTTAGATTTATCCGATGTTACAGAGCCTAAAATGGTTGGCAGCCTAGAAGTACCCGGTTTTTCCTCATACCTACACCCAGTTGGTGAAGGCTTATTGCTTGGCGTTGGGCAACATGTAACGGAGCCAAACTCTGAAGTCGCTTCAGGTACACAAGTGAGTTTATTTGATGTGGCTGATCCGGCGGCACCTAAGCTGTTAAAAGCACATATCTTTGAAGGGGGATTTACGCCACTGGAGTATGACTATCGTACGCTGGCGATGCTAAAAGACAATGACTCAGTGACGCGATTTACGTTACCTATTGTGTATTGGACTACCGAACAAGAGAGTGACGCTAGCTCCACTTGGTATACTGCTAACGACTTGGCTGCATTTGAAGTAGTGCAAGGAGTGGACTCAACGTTGACCTACCGAGGTAGCAGTCGAGCAGCGCTCACCTCGCCTATTAGTAATGATAAAGTGCTGGGTTATACCGAGGCGGATAGGGGGCTTATTCAAGGCGATAAACTTTTGTACATACATGGCAACTATGTGTGGCAAAGCGATTGGTTAGCACCTCAAAATAACACCGGTCCACATTAGAGCAGATGGTTACCGTTTGAACTCTTAACGTCGTTTTAGGGGTATTTCACAGTCTTGTTGTACATGGTTTTGTTGTTTAGCGGTGAACTGTAGCACCGCAGCCTACCGTTTCAGTAAGAGCGTTACATTTGCTGAGTCTGTATCGATAAAATCATGATTTTAGCCCCACCTAATGTGGGGCTTTTTTGTAATTACCGTGGCCTAAACCACAGTATTTACTTTAAAATTGGTACTTGGCACCAATGAACGCAAAGCGTCCAACACCAGAACCATAAGCACTATCAAAGTTACCTCTACCACCGACAATAAACGGTCCCTTTTCATCGAATAGATTGTTGATACCACCATAAATCGATAAAGAGCGATCGTTATTCAAATCCATGCTGTAGTTTACACTGATACTATGGGTGACAACCGATGGCAGTGAACCTTGCCACAGTGGCTCAGGGTTACTGATGCAGCTTGACTCTCCAGCGGCACAACGGACATCATTTTTCGTCATTGCAGCTTGCCAATCTTCATATCGAGAGCGACTTGCTTCCACAGCACCTTTGTACTTTGTACTCCAGCGCACACGCCAGTCATTTTTGTACCAAGTCAGTGCAATCGCGCCTTTGTCTTCAAAAATGTCGTCGCCTAAGTAGCCTTCGTATAAATCCTCATATTGGCCATCAGGACCCGTACTGGTGATTGAATACTCGATGACGTGCGTCCAATCCGCTTTTACCTTAAAGCGGCCATATTCACTGGCATCGTACAGATACTCCATGGCAATATCGTAACCTTTGGTGCGAATTTCATCAGTGTTAATAACGCGCTGATTTACTTCAAAGATCTGCCCTTCTTCATCACGCTTGATGTCGCGACAAAATTCATTTTCGCTGCCATATTCCATGGATGAGGCATAACAGAATTTGATGATATCTTCGTTGCCCAGCGCCGTAACTGCGTCATCGATTTGAATATCATAATAGTCTAACGCCATTCTAAGGTTGGGAATAAACGAAGGGGCAAGGGACAAGCCAAGCGTAATTGTATCAGCTGTTTCTTCAAACAACTCATTATTCCCTGAGTTTGGAGAATAGCCATTATTCTCATCTTCAAACTTCCCTTCTGCAGCAATGGTAGCGAGGATCCCTACCTCTTTTCTACAGTTATTATGGCCCGGTTCCATTGAAGTGGCAGTAACGCCATCGCAAATATCATCAAAGCTATCATAATCACCACGAGGAGGAGACATTAGCTCTGTGATAGTAGGTGCTCTCATCGCTCTGGCCCAATTGGCCCGGATTGAGTAACCTTCAATTGGCTCGTAGATAAATCCAGCTTTATAACTTTGGATAAGCCCTGTATTTGCCCAGCTGTAATCGGCAATACGAGCTGACACTTCTGCACTGAGAGACTTAGCCAAGGGGGCATCTTTTAGTAACGGCAACGAAAGCTCAGCAAAAGCTTCTCGCACGCTCACATCACCATCAAAAGTAGGTACATAGTTGAAGGTTACACCGCCATTAGGCACATTGGTAGCGACACTCTGACTGTCTTTTCTATATTCGAAACCAAAAGCAGAGCCTACAGCGCCTGCTGGGAGCTCAAATAAATCGCCGGTGATGAAACCAGATACAGTAACTTGATCGATATCTGTGGTTATGGATGGATTAGCTCGAATATAATTAGCGGCTTCTGCTGTGATTGACCCTTCACCAAATAAGTTGATTGGTACACAACCTTGGCCTCGAGCTTGTTCATCTTTACATTGAATGGTGCCGTCTGCTAGACGCTCAGCGTTGAGTGCTTGTTTGACACGCGCAACAAAGATTTCGTTACTACGGTTTTGCTCTTGTTTGAACTTGCCATAACCTACGGAGACATCCCACTCCCAGTCATCCCACAGGTAGCCGCGTAATCCACCCCATGTCCTAATCGTGGTTCTTTCATTGTCGTTGATGATATTTCCCACTTCTGAGAACAGTCGATCCCATTTTACGCCTTTTGAACTTGCTTCTGCGCGGATAGCGTCAGGCATATAGGGATTATCATAGGGGATACGGCCCATACAATCTGAGCCAAATTGATTGTTTGCAGGATCGTATGTAACTATCGCATCGCACTCATCTTCACTTTCTGGTGATTTGACATTGCGTGAGGTGTTGCGGCTGTATTGTAATTGGAAGTAGGCTTCTACTTCATTGTCAAACTCATACTCAGTTTTTACTGCTGCAGAAATATCTTTATCTGGCACTTTTAACATCGTAAATTGGTTGAAGTTAATGCCGTGGCGTTCCTCTTGCCAATCGTTTCTTAACGTAGTGCCATCGTACCAAAAACCGGCGTCGGGCTTAAAGCTGCTCGACTCGTCAAAGACGCCACCGGGGATAGAATCGCTGAGGCTAGTCCATTGTGATTTGTCGATGTCTCGCATACATTGATAGGCTGTTTTTGTGTCGGGATCGTAAGTTGCTGTTAGCATCACGTTGCACATACGCTCTTCATCGTAGTCCCAGCTGTCTTGCTGTTGGGCACGTTTTCTATCCCAGTAACTTAAGCCTTTTTCTTCATCATACGTGGCACTGAAAAAGAAGTAGCCCTTCCCATCGTCGTAGCTGGTACCGTAGTCTGCGCTTATTGTGTATTCTGCTGCGCCACCTTGTGTACTTTCTCCTCCACGAGCATGGAAAGTTGCCCCTTCTTTATCTTGTTGCGTAATGATATTTACCACCCCAGCGATGGCATCAGAACCATAGGCAGCTGAAGCGCCTCCGGTGATGATTTCTACTCGGTCAACCATGCCTTTAGGGATAGTTGAGAGGCTAACGTAATTGCCTGAGTAGCTATTAGAAACCACTCTGCGACCATCAATCAGGGTTAACGTGCGGCTAACCCCTAACTCTCTGAGGTCGATTGTAGAAAGTCCCGTATTCTGAACGCTACTTTGCGAGTTTCCGTTACCTGTTCCTTCGCTGACTTGCGGCATTTCTTCGAACAAAATATCCGACAGTGAACCAAACCCAGCATCATTCAAAGACTCCGCATTCATTGTTGCAATGGGTGTTGGCACCGAAAAGCTGTCTCTTTTAATCCTCGATCCGGTGATCACTATTTTTTCAAGCGCCTGATCTTCGGCCTGAGTGTTGGTTGTCGAGCTCGTTTGCTCTACCTGTTGACGTTCAATCTGTTGCGCTTGTGCAGTTGTGGAATGACTACATGCGAGTGCGATAGATAGGGTAATGAGTTTTAATTTATTATTAGGTAACACGGTGATCCCTTTTCTAATTGTTGTTCATTGATTTAGGGTCTGCTGGGCGGGGAATGCCTTACTGTTTCACAAACAAAAGGCGATATTCTGGACCAGTGTTGCTCATTCTGACCATCCCTTTAGTACATGCAATGATACCAATATCTATTCTTTAACGTTTTTAGCTCTATTTTATATCTATTTAAAAATAAGCATTTAAAACAGATGTTTAATTAATACTTTAAGATGGATTTAAATATGAAAGTGGCATTCATCGTGTAAATTTTTTCATTTAGACACTAATTTAGGTATGATTTATTGCATACTTATTCACAGATGAAATCATGCAGCACGACACTACTTTTCAGTTATTAGGCGTAAACATCGACCCTATTGGACATAGTATGTCTAAAGATGGGAAAGTGTGTTGTGTCCAACCAAAGTTTATTGAGGTATTGTCAGTATTGGCACGTGCCTACCCCAACGTAGTAACACGTGAAGAGATCATTGCTCAAGTATGGGATGGCAATCTTTTTGTTGGTGAAAAAGCCTTGACCAATGCTATTTGGCATTTGCGAAAAACCTTCAAAACACTGGATTGTGGCGCTGAAAATACAGAAAACGAGGTTATCGAAACCATTCGTAAGTCAGGGTATAGATTAAAAGTTCCTCCTCATTTTGAACTCGCAGCTATTAGCCCTGAGGTACAACCTAATATTGCACAGTTTATAAGTGTCAACAAAGTCATGTTGTTGACAACTATGTGTATTTTAGTCGTCACTTTAATGCTGTATTTGAACAGTGACCGTCCAAATGACACGCTCGTTGACGTAACCGATTACCCCGGGCGAGAGTTGTTTCCAAGTATTTCTCCTAACGGGCAATTTATGGCCTTTGCATGGCGAAAGCTCGGTGGTCATGCACATCTGTATTTAAAAGATCTTACTCATCCAAACCGTCCTCCTGTTAAGCTCAGCAATGGTAACGAAAATGCGTCTGTTTCGGTGTGGGCGCGAGACAACCAAACGGTATTTTTCATTGCAAAGCAAACGGGTAAGTGTGCCATCAAATCGCTAAATACAGTGACTAAAGCACAAAAAGTGCTCGCAGATTGCCCTGTAAACACGACGACCACACTGACCTACTCGGCAGAAAAAAATCTACTTGGGTTTGTTGCGAAAAAAAGTGAAGGTAGTGGCGGGGAGGTCGTCTTACTTGACTTAACTCATCTGACCGAAACGGTCTTAGATTGCCAGTTGAACTGTCAAGATAGCTATCCTGAAAGTATTGTGATGTCACCCGATGCGTCTAAAATCGTGATCAGTCGCAACTTACCCAATGGTTTAGAAAACCTCTACCTGAAAATGCTGGACTCAGGTCGGGAGATTACGCTTCTACAAGGTCATGATGACTTACGAGGAGTGACTTGGCATCCTACTGACAATTACCTTGTGGTGTCATCTATAGAGCATGGTGCACGTAAAGCATATAAAGTGTCACTTGACGGCAAGATATTGGCCTCGCTACCATTTTCTGGGCTCAGCTACCCAAATTTCAGTGCTTCCGGAGCGCTTTATTTTCATAATTGGGAGATAGATACTTCTATTATGAAACTTGATTTAAGTGCAGCTGTAGCAAGCTCCCCATTTCCAATTTTACACTCACAAGTGAGCTTTCGTTACCCTGATTACTCATCAGGTTCAGAGCAGTTGCTTTTTATTTCTAATCAGTCTGGCTTTGATGAAGTGTGGATGTCTAACCTCAAAGGTGACGAGCGAGTTCAGCTAACCCAATTAGAGTTACAAGCGTTGCATCCTGCATGGTCTAAAGATGGCAGCAAAGTGGTTTTTATCACTAAATCATCGCAGGGGAGTCAGCTCCAGCTACTGGATGTAGCCGACAAGCAAGTGATCCAAATAAAAACCGGTCTTGAGTATCATGGCAAGCCTAGCTGGTCCTCTGACGACAAGCATATATATGTCTCAGATGGCAAAGACATATTTCGAGTGTCAATAGAGGTACATCAAAAGCCCGTGACTAAGTTAACCGCTGGGACGACGGCGATCGAGTACAAAGATGCCTTATACATATACAAAAGTGAACAACAAGAAATGTGGAAAATGGATCTGATGTCTAAAGAACATCAGCATTTATTTACTGGGGCATATTTAGCATCAAGCGCGAGCTGGTCAGTGTCTCGTTCAGGTATCTACTACTTATCTGTTCATCGTGGTGATTTTCGCATTAGCTACTTTGACTTTGCGAGTAAACAACATAAAGACATTATCCGTGTGCCTGAGCGCAGTTTTAGCCGCAGTAGGGGACTGGAGTTTATTGAAACAAAAAACTGGCTATTGTTTACAGGCTATGAGATCCCGCAAGTCGATATAAAGCGTATTGATAGACTCTGATGTTGAGTGAAGCAACACGTTAAGGTTTTCTCGCCTCAAAAGAGACCACTTAATTAAGAACATTGGTATAAATTGAAGGAATTGAAAATGATTGAAGTTGGACAAAAACTACCTCAGGCACAACTGAGCGAGCTCACCGCAGATGGCATGGTTAATCATGATGTCGCTACCTGCTTTGCCGGTAAAAAGGTGGTTCTTTTTGCCGTGCCAGGCGCATTTACACCTACATGCTCAGCTGCGCACCTGCCTGGTTTTGTGGTTAATGCAGATGAATTTACCGCCAAAGGTGTGGATATTATCGCATGTGTATCAGTAAACGATGCTTTTGTGATGAAAGCGTGGGGTGAAGCACAAAATGCACAAGCCATTATGATGCTTGGCGACGGTGATGGCAGCTTCACAAAAGCAATTGGGCTGGACATGGATACCGGTGCTTTTGGTGGCCTGCGCTCGCAGCGCTACGCCATGGTGATTGAAGATGGTGTAGTGACAAGCCTGAATGTGGAGCAACCAAAACAATTTGAGGTAAGCAAAGCTGAAGTTATCTTAGCTTTGCTCTAGCCTATGAGTTGAGGATAATTAATGTGTCTTAACTAGCAGCGAGAAAGGCATTATACCAATTTGGCTTAATACTTGCTCAATT
>NZ_RCSQ01000168.1:0-26806 GCF_004103255.1 Pseudoalteromonas sp. PS5 | reverse complement strand
GTAGGTACCTTAGCGATAGCAGGGCGCAGAAGCGGTGTTATCGACAAGGTTTTCACGCCTCAAAATAGACCACTTAATTAAGCAAATTGGTATAATCTCAACTAGTTGGCTTAACTGAGCTAGGAATTAGTTGATATTAAGTGGACAAAAATCAATTAATCAAGGAGTTTTCTCATGGCGAAAAAAAGACGATATAAAGCAACTTAAAAAGGAAATAAAAGCCCGTAAAGCAAAGATTGAAAAGCATGAAGCTAAAATCAAAAAGCTGAAAAAGGCGATTAAAAAGGCATAGCCGCAGCACCATCAGTGTGCCTTGATTTTTTGTAATTCAATCAAGGCACACTGATGCCGAATGCGGGCGCAGACCATTACCTCAAGCTACTTACCTTGTGATGTCGCTTCATAGCAATAAACTAAAACAACTGCCTTTTTCGATTTCGGAGCAGACACTAATCCGGCCTTTATGACGATGAAGAATTTGTTGACTAAGTGCAAGTCCTATTCCTGAGCCATTGGATTTGGTAGTAAAAAACGGCACGAAAATTTTATCAATGGCACTTTGCTCTATTCCTACACCATTGTCTGTGACCTTTATCTCACATTTGCCGTAGCGATTAATAGTAGCGGTTACTTGGACTACTTTTTCTTGCTTGTTAGATGTTGCGTTAAGCGCCTCTTTGGCGTTGCTGAGGAGATTCAATAGCACTTGCTCTATCATTTTTCTATCGATCTTGATGGTCAGTGACGCAGGGGAAACATCAAAGGACAAAGAGATTTTGGCTTCGTTAAATTCGTTTTGGACAAGGGGAGCAATATCATCAAACAGTGCTTTGACTGTAACTGGTCTCAGCTCAAGCTCTGGAATATGGGTGAGCTTTCTATAATTATCGATAAACCCGAGCAAAGATTGGCTGCGTATCCCTATGGCTTGTAAGCTCTGAAGATAGTCTTCAACAAGCTCTTTGTCTGCTACTGTACCTGCGAGGTGATTGTTAGTCATGTTCACAAGTGTATTAGAGAGTGAATAGATGGGCGCAACTGAATTACCAATTTCGTGAATAAGTACTCGGATCAACTTTTGCCAAGATTCAATTTGCGTACTTTCAAGCTGCTCTGAGATAGCGGTAAACAGCCAAAGCTCGTATTGGTTATTATGATTAGAAAAAGTGAAGTATTTAAATAGTAGATCGGCAGTAATATGACTACCTACTTTGGCCTGTTCAAGCTCTGGGTGAACTTTTAACAATGAAGTTCCTGTTTCGGCACCGCGAATATCGAGTAACTGCTTTGCGCTGTTATTACAGAGTATAATAGTATGGCCATTTTTTATGAGGATCAGACCTGCCTCAATATGTTGTAACATGGTTTCATAAGTGGTCACTAACTCATCTTGTTTGACTTTATCTTCTCGCACCTTTTGCATCATTTCGTGACAAACAGTGAGCGCTTGCTCACTAATAGGGTGTGCATGATTAATCCGAAAGCTACTATCTTGGTATTTGAGCGCAGTAAATACCTCTTCGAATTGTTGTTTTTGGTTTTTTAATGTGGAAATAGATAAAGCAGAGAACCCCGCGGCAATAGCGACAGCCAGTATGCTAAACAGGTGAGCGTAGCTATGAAGTAGGCCTAAAACCCCAAGCGTCGCGAATAAAATAGCCCCAAGTTGAAAAGCTATCATTCGAGTAAGAGGCTTATTCCACATCGTACTTCTCCATTTTTCGATAAAGCGATGCGCGTGTTATGCCAAGCGCTTTAGCTGCATGACTGATGTTGCCTTTGAAGTCTTTAATCGCGCGCTCAATGGTTTTTTGCTCAATTTCTGCCAGGTTGTAAGAGTCTGTCACTAGGTTGTCAGGTGCATGTGTTTTTGATGTAGTGAGTTGGAACTCGAGCTGTGCCGAGTCAGACAAAATAACGGCACGCTCCACTAAATGCTGCAACTCACGGATATTACCTGGCCACTGGTACTGTACTAGCTCTGCCATCACTTTATCGCTGACAGTTTTGCGCGCTAACTTGTACTTTTTACTATATAAATCGGCGTAAAACTCGATAAGTAACGGAATGTCTTGAGGCCTATCTCTGAGCGCTGGGAGCGTCAACTCAACCGTATTGATGCGATATAATAAATCTTGGCGAAAATTACCTTCACGAACCATATCATATAGGTTCATGTTGGTTGCTGTGATCAGCCGTAAATCGACTTCAACTTGCTTGCTGCCACCTACAGGCGTGACTATTCTATTTTGGATAGCGGTAAGTAGTTTCCCTTGTAATGCTAAGGGAATATTTGCGATTTCATCTAAAAACAAAGTTCCGGAGTCTGCCAATTCGAAACGGCCTGGCTTATTGCTCTTGGCATCAGTAAATGCACCTTTGACATGACCGAACAGTTCACTCTCAAATAACGAGCTGGCAATCGTCCCCATGTCCACAGATATAAAAGTGTGCTCTTGTCGCAATGATTGTTTGTGTAGCTCCCTCGCGACGACTTCTTTCCCTGTGCCACTTTCACCTAAAATAAGCACATTGGCATCGGTTTTTGCCGCTTTTTCTATGGTTTGAAAGACTTGCTCCATGGCGGGACTTGACGCAATTAAGTGTTCAAACGGTTTATGTTGTGCAGCCATTGAAATTTGTGCGAGCTGCGTCAGTTTTTTGGACTTTTGTCTTTGTTCGCTCAGTTCAATGCAGTTTGCGACTGTGGCCAGAAGTTTCTCATTTTGCCAAGGCTTAAGTACAAAATCATTGGCGCCAAGTTTAATAGCATCAACCGCCATGTTTAGGTCACCGTAGGCGGTAAAGAGCACAACGACAGCATCTTCATCGATTGCTTTTATTTGCTTTAGCCAATAAAAGCCTTCAGCACCCGAGGTAGACTCTCGAGTGAAGTTCATGTCTAACAGTACTAGCGCAAAGTCTTGTTCAGACATCGCTTTTTTAATGTCATGGGGATTATCTAACGTTACCACTTTTTTATAATATTGTTTGAGCAACATTCTCGTGGCGACAAGTATTTCGGTGTTATCGTCTACAACTAAAATCGCTTTGTTATTGACCGCCATAGGATCTCCTTACCTCGTAAAACTGTACGATATCGTACACTAGGTGTTTAATTTTTTTACACTCTTTTGTTCCTTTATTTTATTGTTTAAACTTATCTTTATGATTTTTATGCTGTTTTTTATTTGGCATGTAACTTGAGTTATTAAATCCAACTAAATTCAAGTGAGTGACAAAATGGATAGAAAAATAACACCTAACAAAAAATTCCGACTTTGGTGGTTGGCTCTGCCTATGGTTGTAGTCGCATACTTTGCATTCGGTAGTGCTGCGACGAGTAGCGGGAATCGATTTAATGTTGATATCAATCGGATCAAAATAAGCACTGTCACAGAAGGGGAGTTTCATGATCTGATCCCTCTAAGAGGTAATATTACCCCAAGTAAGTCAGTGTACTTAGACGCCATAGAAGGAGGGCGAGTAGAGGCGCGCTTTGTAGAAGAGGGAGCCATGGTAAAAAAAGGCGACAAGCTACTTGCGCTAAGCAACACCAGCTTGCAGCTTGATGTTATTTCTCGCGAGGCGCAAATTTCAGAGCAGCTGAATAACTTGCACAATACACGCTTAGCAATAGATCAAAATCGCTTAAATTTAAAACGGGATCTATTGGAGTTGGACTTTCAAGTTAGTCAAAGTGAACGAAAGCTTGCTCAGTTTAAGCGCCTAGGTAATGGTAACTTGGTTTCAAAAGATGAACTGCAAGCCGCCGAAGACGAAACTGTGTATTTGAAAAATCGCCGCAAACTAATTATTGAGCAGCAACAACAAGATGAAAAGATCCGTACCGCACAAATTGCGCAGCTAGAAGACAGTGTTAAGCAATTAAATAAAAACTTAGCGTTTGCCCGTAAGAACTTAGAGAATTTGATAATCAAAGCGCCTATTGATGGACAGTTGACTGCACTCAGTGCAGAGTTGGGTGCATCTAAAGCAAGGGGAGCGCGGTTAGGTCAAGTTGATATCGTTTCTCAATATAAAGTGTCGGCACAAATCGATGAATTTTACCTTGGCCGTGTGTATGCAGGACAAGCTGCAAGATTGTCTTTGCAAGGTCAACAATATGAGTTAACCCTAGCAAAAGTGTATGCCGAGGTGTCAAATGGGCGATTTGAGGTAGAGTTAACCTTTAATGATGCCTTACCGAGTGGGATCCGCAGAGGGCAAAGCTTACAGTTGGATTTATTACTGGCAGATGCTAAGTCAGCAACATTGTTGCCAAATGGCGGATTTTATCAAGATACCGGTGGTCAATGGGTGTTTGTGTTAGAGCAAGGCAGTCAAGTGGCGGTGAAAAAGCCGGTGACGTTTGGTCTGCGTAATAACAAATTTATTGAAGTACTAGATGGACTGGCAGTGGGTGACCGAGTGATCACCTCAAGTTACGGTAGCTTCAAGGATATGCAGTCAGTAAGCCTGACGCACTAAGTGTAAGCCAAACCCCAAGTTAACAAGATTTAGAAGGCACAAGAATATGATACAGCTAACAAAAATAAATAAAGTTTTTCGTACAGAATTGGTTGAAACTTACGCGCTAGAGGACGTCTCGCTGGTAATTGAGCGCGGTGAGTTTGTGGCCATTATGGGGCAATCAGGCTCAGGTAAATCTACTCTACTGAATATTATCGGCATGTTAGATCAGCTTGATGGTGGTGAGTATATTTTTGATGGTAGTGACATCAGCCACTCAACAGAGGGACAATTGGCGGATATTCGCAAAGACAATATTGGTTTTATTTTCCAAAGCTTTAACTTGATTGATGAACTAACAGTATACGAAAATGTTGAGCTACCTTTGGTATATCAGGGAGTTGCAAAAAAGGAGCGCGAGCTACGTGTCACTGCGGTATTAGAGAAAGTGAATATTGCTCACCGTAAAGATCACTACCCACAACAGCTTTCCGGTGGTCAGCAGCAGCGAGTTGCAGTTGGACGAGCCATTGTCGCCAAGCCAAAAATGATTTTAGCGGATGAACCAACTGGTAACCTAGACTCCAAAAATGGTGAAGAGGTGATGGGGTTGCTGGCTCAACTCAATCAAGAAGGCGTGACAATTGTGATGGTAACGCACTCTGAGCACCATGCAAATTATGCACACAGAACGATTCACGTTTTGGATGGGCATATCGTTTCCAGCCAAATGCAGGAGGTACGTTATGCTTAAAAACTATCTCTTGATTGCGTATCGTAGCTTGCTACAACAAAAGCTTTATTCGGCTATTAATATTTTGGGTTTGGCGATTGGTCTTGCTATTTGTATTAGTATGGCAATTTTTGTTGAATCTGAGCTTGGCTACGACAAGTTTATCCAGAACCACGAGCAAGTGTATCGTTCGTCAGTAAAGTGGATGCCTCCCAGTGCGCCTGAAATCTATTATGCTCAGGGGCAAGTGTTTAATGCCCAAAACTACAAAACACATTTTGAAGAAGTCGTCGATGCTACTCGATTTAGACAGGTGACGGTAGCACTTGGTGAAGGTAGGGAGAGCTTTATTCATGAGGGTGTACTGCTTGCTGATGCGAACTTTATAGACTTTTTTTCTTTGCAAGTACTACATGGTAATGGCCAAACTGCGCTCAATAATCCTAATTCCATCGTGCTAACAGAAGCTGCCGCAGAGCTTTATTTTGGCCGCACCTCTGTTGTTGGCGAAGCGTTACTAGGTGATGGAAAGTTACCTTTGAAAGTCACTGCGGTTATCAAAGATTTACCACAGCGCACTCATTTGAATGTGTTTGCACTAATCAGTATGGAAACGGCAACAACTTATTATGGTGATACCAGTTGGCAGCGTGACCCAAGTTTTAACTATTTCACTTATGTTAGGCTTGCTGATGGCGTGTCGGGGCACGACGTAGAGGCAAAAATCCCAAGTTATTTAGAGAACCGCTACGGCCATGGTGCGAGTGACACGTTAGACTTTACATTAATGCCTGTCAGCGATATTTATCTTCACTCTCAAATGTATGGCGAGATGAAAGAAAACGGTGACATTAATACGGTATATTCATTTAGTGTGATATCGGCACTTATTCTTTTTATTGCTTGTGTTAACTTTATGAATTTATCTACCGCGACTGCTACTAAGCGAGCAAAAGAAGTTGGGGTGCGTAAAACCTTGGGTGCGAAGCAGCAGCATTTGGTTGTACAGTTCATCGTTGAAGCGATGATGTTAAGTTATATTGCCTTGATCATAGCCGTGGCACTGGTTGAGGCTTGTTTACCTATGTTCGCAAGCTTTATTGGTAAACCACTTAGTTTTGATTTTTATTCACAGCCCGTTATTTTAGCTATTCTATTGCTACTAGGCTTTGTCGTTGGGCTCATTTCAGGTTCGTATCCTGCTTTTTATCTGAGCGGCTTTAAACCCGCCAAGGTACTCAAAGGAGAAATCACACAAGGTAGGTCAGGGACACTGTTACGCAAAGGGCTGGTGGTGTTCCAATTCAGTGTTGCCATCGTGCTTATTATTGCCACTGTAGTGTCAAACCAACAATTAAAATACGCCCGAGCGATAGAGTTGGGCTATGACAAAGACAACACTTTTGTACTGAATCGTCTCTATACCGATATTGCAAGCCAGCAACGCAGTGCACTGAAGACAGAACTGCTCTCACATCCAAATATTAACAGTGTAACGGCAAGCTCTGCTGTACCAACACAAAGCATAGTTGATGCCTTTGGAATGGTTAACCCTAAGACTCAATTATCGCAAACCATGCCTACTTTAGCAGTCGATGAAGATTACTTTAGCAGCTACAACATCAAACTACTAACTGGCCGTGGGTTTAGCCGTGATTTTCCTGCGGATATATTTACTCTGCCTAGTGAGACCAATCCACGCCCTCACTTTTCTGTTGTGATAAATGAAAAAGCAGCGCAGAGTCTTGGGTTCAGCTCTGATGAGGCTATCGGTAAAACGTTTGAAGTGAGATTAACTCGACACTCGAGTGCAACAGCGACCATCATTGGCGTCACACAGAACTATTACTTCTCGTCGCTCAGAACAGAAATAAGTCCAACCTATCACTTGTTAAGGGAAGGAGAGGGGAATGCGATGGCAATTAAATTCCAAGGAGATGCGTCGCTTATTCGCGATTTTATAGAGGCGACTTGGCGTAAGCTGATACCCGAGCAACAGATGGAGTTGACATATCTTCAAACTGAGTTTGAACAGATGTATCAACAAGAGGATAAAGAAATCACTGTGTTTAACTTGTTTTCTCTCCTTGCCATTTTCATTGCGTGCCTTGGACTTTTTGGCCTTGCTTCTTTTACAACGAAACGTCGGACAAAAGAGATTGGCGTGCGTAAAGTGTTGGGTGCCTCAGTGATGGACATTGTCTTATTGATCAACAAAGAGTTTTCAAAACAAGTCTTGATTGCAAACCTGATTGCTTGGCCGTTGGCATACATTGTGATGAGAGAGTGGTTGAATAATTTTGTTTATCGCATTGAGCTATCTTTTGTCCCATTTTTGGCCGCTGCTGTGATAGCCTTTGTAATAGCTTGGGTGACAGTAGGTTCTTTAACTATGGTAGCTGCGCAGGCAAGGCCTATCAATTCATTGCGATATGAATAAAAACGTTAAGGCCTCACATTAAGTGAGGCCTTTTATCTGTTTGCGCCGCAGACTTTGTTTTTTCCGCCATGTTTTGCTTCATACAGTGCATCATCAGCTTGTTGTACCAGCGAGGCGGCTGACTCGTGATGGCTTTGTGCATTGTAAGTTGCAACTCCAGCGCTGATGGACGCATAGTTAAAAGGGGAATGCTTATGCTCGATTTTGGCATCGAAAAAATGCTTGATAATACGCTCGGTGATCTTAATTGCCGAGTCGTAAGGGGTGCTTGGGAGTAAAATTACAAACTCCTCGCCACCGTAGCGGTACACGGCATCCATTGGGCGACGGATATGGCTTTTGACAGACTTAACCACATGCTTTAATACGTCATCTCCCATAAGATGTCCATATTCGTCGTTGTACAGTTTGAAGTAGTCAACATCAAGCATAATAACACTCAAAGCATGCTCGGCTCGCTTTGCACCGCGATAATGTTTTTCAAGATCTGACTCAAAAAGCCGACGGTTAAATGCTTTTGTTAACCCATCAACATAAGAATATTCTCTTAGCTGATCAGCCTGTTTTTTGTACTTTAAATGGGTTTTTACGCGGTTTACCAGTGTTCGAGCAACAATAGGCTTACTGATAAAATCGACCGCCCCTGCGTCCCAGCACATTTCTTGCTGATTTTCTTTTATATTTGAAGTAACAAATACAACCGGAATTTGCGCTGTGATCGGATCCTTTTGCAATTCTTTGCAGGCGTCAATGCCAGTGAGCCCATCGAGCATCCAATCCATTAGGATTAAGTCCGGCAGAGCGAGTTTAATATAGTCAATGGCTTTTTCAGCGCCTTCAAATGCAACCACTGTGCACATATCATCAAGGCAAGCTGTTAATACTTTTTGTGTCAGCGGGGAGTCTTCAATAATGACCACGGTGCAATCATTAAGCTCAGTCACTTCTTCAAACATTGTGTTACTCTACTCCTACGCGAGGCTGCCAATCAGATGGCTCAAGGTTTAATATAGCGTTAAACCTGCTTTGCTGCGATGTCAACGTCATACCAAGGTTGTACCAAGGTTGTACCAAGGTTGTACCAAGGTTGTACCAAGGTTGTACCTTAATGAAAGTATACGCTTTATTCATGAATTAAAACACTTTTATAACAAAAGAGCGGTTTTTGCTTGAATAAACGGCGATTTTTACTATACAAAAGTATACGTGATTTAAAGGAATAACGATGACAAATTCAGTCCCCCTCGCCAAAGCAGAGCGGTTTGTTGGTGATGACTCGCTCTCTGATCTAATCTTCGACAATATTCCTGACTATGCCTTCATTAAAGATGACAAGTTCAGGATTGTGAAAGCAAATGACGCTTTTCGTTCAATGTACCCAGAGTCTGCCCGTGAGAAAATTATCGGCTACACCACTTTAGAGTCGTATCACCCTGAGGAGGTGGAAGCGTGTATCAAAGACGACAAGCTTGCATTTGCTAGCGGATATGCCGAATGCTATGAGACGGTAACCTTTCCAGATGGCGGCGTACGTACACTCTTCACTCGCAAGAAGCGATTTTATGATGCCAATGGTGCCGCGTTTATATTGGGGCTCTCGAGTGACGTTACCGAGCGAGAGCATTTGGTTGTGCAGCTCAGACGCTCAAATGACGCATTAGATGAATTTGCATATATAGCTTCACATGACTTAAAAGCACCACTCAATGCGATTTCAAAACTAGTAACTTGGATTGATGAAGATGAATTACCTGAAGGGGCAAAAGAAAACTTTGCGTTGATCCAGCAGCGCGTCTCTAGAATGAATAAGCTGTTGCATGACTTGTTGATATATTCACGGGTTAATCGCAAGCATAGTGAATGCGAAACTTTTGAATTTAGTGAGTTTTCACAAGAAATTTATGACTCAATTGATATCGAGTCAACGCTAACACTGCAATGTGCATCACTAATGGTCACTTTACCAAAAACAGCCCTTGAGGTTGTCACGCGAAACCTGATCAGTAACGCACTGAAACATCACCATTGTGAGAGTGGTAATTTGATCATAGACATCAAAGAGACGCCAGAATTATACCAGTTGCATTTTACTGATGATGGCCCCGGGATCCCCAAAGAGTATCGAGAAAAAGTATTCGAAATGTTTCAAACACTCAAACCCCGAGACCAACAAGAAGGCAGTGGTATGGGGCTCGCGATTATTAAAAAAGTACTAGATTATTATGGTGGTAGCATTGAGATATTGGATACAGATGTAGGCGCCGAATTTGTAATTAAGTGGCCAAAAGTAGACATCAGAGTGAATCCTATTTAGGCGAATAAGAGATGCAAAATAAGGATATTACAGTGTTAGTTGTTGAAGATGACGACGTTGATTATATGACAGTAAAAAGAAGCTTCGCAAAGTGCAAAATCATGAATCCTATGGTTAGAGCAATTGACGGCGTTGAAGCACTCGAATTACTGCGAGGTGGCCAAGTTGATTACCGTTTATTACTCTTCTTGATTTAAAGATGCCACGGATGGGCGGGCTTGAATTTTTAGAGAAGTTAAGAGCAGATAGTCAGTTACAAGAAACGGTGGTATTTGTGCTTACTACGTCAAAAGACGAGGATGACATTCACCACAGCTATGCAAATAATGTTGCCGGTTATTTTTTAAAAGAGCAGGCTAGTGACTCGATGTCGAGTTTAGTGGGTATGTTGGATAGGTATTGGCGGATAGTGCAGTTTCCGGCGAAGTAAATGGTGCATATATGAATATATTGCTGGTCGATGACGATATTGTTGATAGGAAAATGATCCGCCGCTCTTTAATAAAGGGAGGTATCGAGCATCAACTTACCGAAGTGGAGAGTGTTGAAGAGGGGATAATTGCTCTTGAACAGCTTTCGTTTGATTTGTTGCTTCTTGATTACAATATGCCAGCAAAGAATGGCTTAGACCTATTGATAGAGCTGAAACGGATTAACCATATTCGAGATCTAACTATCGTTATGATCAGTAATGCGCAATCTGATGAGCTGGTATTAAAGTGCCTTGATTTAGGGGTTCAGGATTTTTTATTAAAAGAAGAAGTCACAGCCTCAATATTGAGTCGCTCAATTATTCAAGCGAGAAAGCGCTTTGAACTTGAAAGCCAGCTCCACGATAGTTACTTACAAGTAAAAGAAATGGCTGAGCTGGATGCGCTCACCGGCTTGTATAATCGTTATTACTTTGAAGAAACTTGTCAACGGCTGATGCAAGCAGGCAAAAGTCGATATAGCTGTGCTGGGGTTTTGATTGTAGATATTGTTGATTTTAAAAAAATCAATGACCGGTTTGGTCATGAGGCAGCCGATCAATTGCTGGTTGAGCTTGGTGCAAGCTTTAATCGGCATACCAAACCCGAAGATATAGTAAGCCGTTTTGGGGGAGATGAGTTTGCTTGTTTGCTGGTATCTTGCGACAACCCATTACAAATAAAAATTGAGGCAGAAAAGTTAATAAAGCTATTAAGTCGTACCTATTCTATTATGTCTAAGGATATTCGCTGCCAAGTACGAATGGGGCTAGCGCTTTATCCTCTAAACGGTAAGCGAGCAGATGACCTTATCCGCTTCGCTGATATTGCACTTTTTAGATCGAAATCAGCTAAGAGCAGTGCGGCATGTATATTTGAAGATAACATGCAGACTGAGTTTCAAATGAAATATAACGTTGAGCAAGACCTAAGAGGAGCAATCGACAAACAAGAGCTCGAGCTTGCATTTCAACCTATCGTAGATATTCGCCAAGGGAAGGTGGTATCACTTGAGGCGCTGATCAGGTGGCCTACTGCTAAATTCACTAGCAGTCCGCAGGAATTTATTTTGGTAGCGGAAGAGTCACGGTTAATAGAGCCTTTAGGAAAATGGATTATTGAGCATGCGATCTACACATTAAAACAAATTAACTCGAAATTCGGCTATCCGATCCGTTTAGCCATTAACCTTTCACCGTTGCAGCTGGTGGATATGTCCTTACCTGTTTTTATCAATGACTGTCTTGAGCGTGCAAACATGGAAGGGGGGTTATTCACATTCGAGCTGACCGAAACCGCGCTGCTTAATGATAGTGAGCGAGTAATGACTAGCTTAAATCGCATTAAGGATATTGGTTGTAAACTTGCTTTAGACGATTTTGGTACCGGTTATTCGTCTATCTCTCACCTGCTAAATTATCCAATTGATATTGTAAAGGTAGACAAATCCCTTACCGATAGAATAGAAGCAGATGAAATGGGGGAAAGAGTTTTCTTTGGCTTAATAAATATGTTGAAAAGCTTGCAGTTAAGTATTGTGGTGGAAGGTGTTGAAAGGTATCAGCAGTATTATGCTTGTAAAGAGGCTAATGTTGATAAAGTTCAAGGCTATTATTTCTCAAGTCCTGTGTCTGAGTCCTCAGTTATCAATACTATAAGGGCAATAAACAAAGATCTCGCCAGAGAAGTAGATGCAAGACGTTAACGGGTAAACCAGTGAAGTACTGGTTTACCTGCCGATCAGCTATTAAATCAAGAAATGCTTATGCACCTGGTCCGCACTCTAAACAATGAGCGATAATGTCGGGTCCAAACTTTAGATTGGCATTGAGGTTACGAAGCGCAGTTCTTAAGCCTTCTTCTATCACTGGATGATAAAACGGCATCTCAAGCATTTGTGGTATTGTCATCTTATTTTGCAGCGCCCAAGCCAGTAAATGAGCGATATGCTCAGCCGCAGGGCCAACAAATTCCGCACCTAAGAATAGCCCAGTCCCCTGCTCAGCATAAACGCGCATATGTCCTTTATTTTTTAACATGACTCGACTGCGGCCTTGATTTTCAAAGCTCACCTCGCCGATGGCGAAACAGCCACAATCACCGTATTGTTTTTCTAGCTCCTTGTAACTTGCCCCTACCATCGCTATTTGCGGATCGCTAAAGACTGCTGCAAGTTTGGCTCGGCGTAGTCCGACTCTAACATCCGGAAAGCGACCGGCATTTTCACCTGCAATGGTGCCCTGATCCGCAGCTTCATGTAACAATGGGATTTGATCACTGGCATCGCCAGCAATGAAAATGTGCGCGTTACCTGAGCCATCAAGGCATTGCATAGTGTGTGGGTCAGCTATAGGAACGCCTCTACTATCAAGTTCAAGGCTTGTATTTTCTAGCCCCAAATTATCAACATTAGGCACTCTCCCCGTGGCAGCTAGCACATAATCAAACTGCTCTGTTTGTGGGTAACCCTGCTTATCTATATAGGTGAGTTCGGCTTTATCGCCCACTTGCTTCATCTGTGAGACGTTGGCATCGGTATCGAGATAAAATTCGTTGCTAAGTACAGTAGTCGCATAATCTTTCACAATGGGATCCGTCAAAGGGCCAAGGCCTTTGCCAACGCCAAACACTTTGACTTTCACACCTAGGCGGTGCAGCGCTTGGCCAAGCTCTAAGCCAATTACTCCAGGTCCAAATACAGCGACAGAGTGCGGCAGGTCGTCCCAGTCAAATACGTTGTCATTAATGACTAAGCGTGTTCCAAAGTTATTAAACGCCTCAGGGTAACTTGGTCTAGAGCCTGTGGCGATGACGAAACGTTTGGCAGTGATCTGCGTATGCTCATCTAATTGTACCGTGTGATTGTCTATGAATTTGGCTTTACCTTGCAGTTTATCGTGCTTAGGTAATTCATCAACGGCATCCACAACAAAGCCTACAAAGCGGTCACGCTCGCTTTTTACTCTTGCCATTACTGCTTTGCCATCAATTGTGGCTGGTGGTACTTTTACACCGAACTTTGGCGCAGTTTCAATTTGATGTGCCGCTTCTGCCGCTGCGATTAGTAGCTTACTGGGCATACACCCAACGCGAGCACAAGTAGTTCCATATACACCTGATTCGATCATTAATACTTCTGATGTATATTTCTTAGCATTTCTATAGGCGCTAAGACCAGCAGTTCCCGCACCAATCACGACTACGTCAGTGTTTATCTTTTTCATTTGTTGATCCCAAAATTTGAAAGTGTAAACCCCCTTGACAATATATGATTCACTGTCTTATTTGCTCGTGTTGGGGGGCGCAGTATGACTTGATATCTGTATATACCAAGTCACTGTGTAATAAGGTTATTGAAGTTATTTACGCAAAATATTCGGCTAAGTCGTCTGAGCCACCAATATGCTTACCACCAATAAATACCTGTGGTACAGTTTCACGTCCAGACAGCGCTTTAAGGCTGGTTAGTGATGCTTGTTGACCTAGTACTAACTCTTCGTATGCTAGCCCTTTTTCCGTTAGTAATGCCTTGGCTTTTTCACAGAACGGACAGCCAATTTTGCTGATAATAGTCACGGGTTCAGGCTTTATTTGACTAGGGTTAATATACTCTAACATGGTGTCTGCGTCTGACACTTCAAATGGGTCTCCCGGCTTTTCTGGCTCAATAAACATTTTGTCAATCACACCATCTTTAACTAGCATTGAATAGCGCCAGCTTCGTTTCCCAAAGCCTAAATCATTTTTATCGACTAACATCCCCATGCCGTCAGTGAATTCGCCATTACCATCAGGGAGTAGCGTTATATTTTGCGCTTCTTGATACTGGGCCCACGCATTCATTACAAAGGTATCATTCACAGATAAACATACAATTTCGTCAACGCCGTTTTGCTTAAATACACTCGCAAGTTCGTTATAGCGAGGCAGATGAGTCGATGAACATGTTGGTGTAAATGCACCTGGTAATGAAAACACAACGACGGTTTTACCTTTAAAGATTTCATCGCTGGTGATGTGCTTCCACTGATCATTTTCTCTGATTGGAAATGTAACCTGTGGTACGTGTTGACCTTCAATATTC
This sequence comes from Pseudoalteromonas sp. PS5, assembly GCF_004103255.1. NCBI lineage: Bacteria > Pseudomonadati > Pseudomonadota > Gammaproteobacteria > Alteromonadales > Pseudoalteromonadaceae > Pseudoalteromonas > Pseudoalteromonas sp. PS5. The sequence goes on along the minus strand of NZ_RCSQ01000168.1, from coordinate 12,292 downwards.
TTTAACATTTTGCTTTCCTTCTTAAGTTGATGTGGCTAGTATGCCGAGAGTTTCTCTATTTGTATAATTGATTGTTTTGATTGAATCGTACAGTAAAATAGATTGGTTGGGACTTTGAACACCGTTAACTTTGATCTACTTCATGAACATTGTTAATCTGAATTTTGGATAGTTGATGCCCGCCTTGTTGCAAGTGTAGGCGCTATTTTAGTGAGAGCAAGCCTCCTTTTCATACCTTGGTAAGAGAAGTTGTTTGCTTCTTGTCCAAAAATTCACGTTAGGCTTTTTTAGGGAATTAGAATAGTAGATGAAATCACATTTTGAATTAATGGCAGATTACAATCGCTGGATGAATGAAAGGATGTTTGAGGCAATTGCAGAATTAAGCGACATTGAATTACACCAACCTCGGGGGGCTTTTTTTAGTTCTATCATAGGGTCGTTAAATCACATTCTTGTTGCAGATGTTATTTGGCTCAAACGATTTTCTACAAGTAGCCATCCATTCAAAACATTGCATCCATTACTAGATATGACAATACCATCAAAATTAGACTACCTACTATATGATGAGTTTGCGACCTTGAGGGCTGCGAGGGTAGCAATGGATGAAATCATTATAAATTTTGTTGAAGAGGTAACAGATGAAGTCCTAGCAACAGAGCTTCACTATCAGAACACAAAAGGTAAGACTTTCGCTCGCAAATTAAGCTTGTTACTACTCCATTTATTTAATCATCAGACACACCATAGAGGACAGGTAACAACATTGCTTAATCAAATCGACATCGATATGGGAGAAACTGATTTATTGGCACGGATCCCCCAGTGAATTAGGCTCATCTTCAATCGCTAGTTGGTGTCACTAGTAACTTTTATAAGTCTCAAACCATCATAAAATGTCCGCACAGCAACAGTGTGGCTGATGGTAATAAAGTAGGACTCATAATATTGCAGCTCGAGGCTGAGCAGGTTATACCATGTGCCTTAATTAAGAGATCTATTTTGAGGCGAGAAAATCTTGTCGATAACATCGTTTCTGCGTCTTGCTAGTGCCAAGATACCTAAGTATATGTAGGTAGGCAAAAATTTTGCTATTTAGTATTTTTAAATAAGAAGCTTTTAACGTAGTTAGCGCCAGGTTTACTCCTTAGCGCTAACTGCGTTGAATTCACTTCCAATAGCCGGCTATTGGTGCATAAATTCGCCTTGCCTACAGGATGTGGGTACCTTAGCGAGAGCAGGATGCGGGAGCGGTGTTTTCCCTAAAACTCTCTGGCTAGGCAGGGGAAAAACTAAGTTGTGCATTAGCAACAATGAGTTGGAACATTCTTTACCCAAACCTCAGGTTACCTAGTAGGTATTAACTATGGGGGGGAGAGGAGAGGTATGCCTTTAATTCCCTGACAAATTCGCTGCCAATTTCATGGTGGATAGCTTTTATCTTTTCGGCGCATAGGCTGCTGTTGCCGTCCATTGCAGCGTATTCTAGCTCCTGTAAATAGTCTGCTAATAACTCAGCACCGACAGCTTTTGCTGAGGTTTTAAGATAGTGCGCTTCATCTTTCAAGCGCTTTAAATCGTTATCTTGATACGTTGCCCTCATTTTTGCAAAGCTCGATTTTGATTGAATTAAAAAGTCAGTATAAAACTTTTTAGCCGTAATAAAGTCATCGCCGATTAGTTCGATCAGCACATTAGGGTTGAGGGTTTTACTCATAACTTTAATTCCATCTTTAGCCATTTGCCCAATGTACTTTGAAGCTCTGTTAACCTGACAGGTTTGCTGACATAGTCATTCATACCACTATCAAGGCACAACTTTTTATCACCCTTCATTGCAGCACCAGTTACAGCAATGATGGGAGTTGGGTTGAGCGTGTTGGCAGACTCAAATGCACGTATCAACTTAGCAAGCTCGTAACCATCAAGTTCAGGCATGTGACAATCAGTAAGCAATAACTGATATCTTTGTTTTTTAAACATAGCTAGCGCTTCGCTGCCGTTGTTGGCAATATCGCACGATAATCCGAGCTTAGTTAACTGCTTGACTAGGAGCTTTTGGTTAAATGGATTATCTTCAGCAAGTAAAATATGAACGGCTGTCTTATTGTCGACAGCTGCGCAGCCGCTTTGAACAGCAGCATCTTGATGCAATAAAAACTCATCAATGGCGCTGAAATCGCTCAAATTTTCTAGCTTTGTTACTTCACATTGCTTTGTCTTTTCAGCGAGCTTTTCTAACAATTGCCTTATTGAATAACATGTTTGAGGCGATACGGGTTTGGACGGTTGAGACAAAGGTGGGCAATTAGCAGCAGACCGCATTGACCGCTCATCAACAAACAGTAATGTCGGCACTTGATAACTATCTATATTACTGCCGGTATTGTTTCTACCAACGATAACGTGAACTAATGCGCAATTGTTTGTCTCTTCCATTTGCTCTATTGCATCAATAGCGACTAGCTTATGGCAGCAATGTAAACATGCCTGATAAAGTTGTTTAAGCGTTACTTGGCTTTGCCACGAAATATCACAAAACCAATATAACGTTTCGAAAATCTTATTTTTTGGTTGCTCAGGGCTTGCTTGCCAAACGGGAATACTGATAGTAAACGTAGAGCCACTACCTAATTGACTTTCCAATGCCACTTTGCCACCCATTAAATCGATTAGTTTGCCACAAATTGCAAGTCCTAACCCTGTTCCGCCATATTTCCTTGTGGTGGAGCGTTCTGCTTGTGTAAAGGGGGTAAACAGTTTTTTTTGTACTTCAGCTGCGATGCCTATACCGTTGTCTTCTACCTCAAAAATAAGGTGAGACAACGCGACGCCTTCAGACTCCCAATGAACCGATATTTTGACAAAAGCCCCCTCGTCACGCTCGGGCATGCTAAATTTGATGGCATTACTAAGAATGTTAAAAATAATTTGCCGAGTACGGTTTTCATCACCTACTACCTCTAGTGGAAGGCTCTGATCTTCAAGTACAAGGAGCTGTACGCGATGCTCTTTGGCATGAGCCTCGAATGTCTTAAGAATATTGTGAATCATTTTCGAAGGTGAAAATGGGTAGCTTTCGAGCTCCATTTTTCCTTGTTCCACTTTGGCGAGATCTAAAATGTCATTTAAAATGGCAACTAAGTTATTAGCAGAGATCTGTGCTGTTTCTAACAGCTCTTTGTTATCTTCATCAAGCTCTGACAATCCGATTAAGTCTAGCGAGCTGATAATGCCATTCATAGGCGTTCTTAGCTCGTGGCTCATCATTGATAAAAAGTCGGATTTGGTGCTGTTTGCTTGCTCAGCCTTGCTGATTGCCGCTTGCAAGTCTGCGGTACGTTCAGCGACGCGTTGTTCCAATTCTTGATTAATGTGCTGTAATTTTTTTTGCGCGATATAAACATCAGTTTGATCGATAACCACACCGTCGATACGAGCAGGCTCTCCAGCTTCATTTTTCCCTACTACACCTTTAGCATAGGCGACGATAATATCTCCATCACTGAGCAAACCGCGATAACGTTGTTCAAACACTTCACCAGTTAATAGCGAGTGTTCAAGTGCTTTGGTAACACGAGGCTTATCTTCAGGGTGTAAGCTTTGCTCCCACTGACTTAATTGACCTATAGCATCTTCTGGAAGTTTGAAGATTTTATTCGCTTGATGATCCCAGCTCCAAAGCCACTGCTTTGAAACTCTAGTCGCTCGCCATGTGCCTATTTTTCCTGCTTGCATTGCCAGGGCTTTACTTTCTTCTGCGTCATGCAAAGCACTTAACATGTCTTTTTCGTGTGTACAATCTGCCAAAATACCATATATGCTATGGGTACGAACGCAGTATTTTACTTGCTCGCCTTTTAACTCAAACCACCTCAGTTTTCCTTTAACTTCAATCCTAAATTCAAAGTGTAACATCAAGCCGAGTTCTATATGGTGTGATAAAAATTCAGTAAACAGTGGCCGGTCTTCATCATAGATCATGTCTTGTAGTGATCCCCAATCCAAAGCTGCTGATACAGGTAAGCCAATTAGGGATTTAAATTTTGGTGAAAAATAGGCACTTTTATTGACTAAGTCGTAACACCAAGCACCAAGGTTGGCGCTATTTACAGCGTGCCTTAAAATTCGAGTTTGCTCATCTTCCAATGGGTTCTGGCAGTAATACGTTGATAATTCTGCAATATGCACAAATATTTCATTGCTTTTTACATCATAAAAAGACAATAAAAATTGTACTGTTGGGGATCCGCGAAGTGATACCTGTATGAGTGCACCTTCCGACAGTGAACGATGCTCGGTGGTACAAGAAGGAAATATGAATAGGTCTTCTAGGTGTTGGTTGATAAGTGTATCTGGAGAGTGAAGTAGCTGCTGAGCTACAGTGGTTGAGTGGCTCACCTTCCAGTCAGCTGTCACGATCAGCACAGGCATGCTATTTTTCAATGCTGTTAACATCTTATCCTCCTGAGTTCCCCTCAATAATATAGCAGCTTATTGGTGTGTTGCTTATGTTACGATAGTGTTGAGAGGGGAAATAGGTGGTTTTCATATCTCCTGAATTTATTGCATATATAGGAATGGGATTTTAGTTGGATTTATTAATTTTGAAATGTATTATAATAAATTAAAAACTTTATATAGGATATTTATGCTTTTAACTGGTTATTTCCCAAAGTTTATTATTATTTTTATATCTTTTTTCTCGTTCTTTTCTTACGCATTAGATAAAAACCCAGATGGACTTGTAAGTTTGTGGAAGCTAGACAATGCTCAGGCTGTTATCGACTCTGTTGGTGAAAATCACGGTACATTTTACAATGGCCCTGTAACTACGCAGGGGAAAAATAATCTTGGAATAAAATTTGATGGTGTAAATGATACCGCTATTATACCTGATAGTGAAAGTTTAAACTTTGGCAATGGTGATTTTACCGTCGCGTTTTGGGTTAAAAAGCTCCAACCTACAACGAGTAATTGGAACCGATGTGCCGCAGTTAATAAGTGGCACAGCGGAGATAAGCCGGGAACAAATGAGTGGCATTTATCTATCTGTAGCGGTAGAAGCTCCAAAGGACTTACATTTGGAGTTGAAGTAGACAAGCAGTCCGTCAGCGTTAGAGATTATGAAGCGCTTACACTCAATGAGTGGTACTTTATTACAGGTGTGCGTGAAGGTGAGTATATAAAATTATATAGAAACGGTGAGTTAAGAGGTACTGAGTATGTGGGGAATGGCTCAATAGCAGATACTAGCAGAAGGTTACGGTTTGCAACGTGGGAAAAGTCGACTCTATATAGTCACAGCGCATCAGTGTTGGATGATGTTCAAATATACAGTAGAGCGCTCAGTGAAACTGAAATTGCTCGACTTAGTCAAGGTGGTCTTTTTGCTAAAAGCACTTTGCAACTATGCAAGAGCCAACTAGACTCAGCGGAGTTGAGTATCAGTAGTCTTAGTACTCAGATTGTTAATTTAAGAAACTTATCTAACATTTTAGAAAATAAAGTGGCGTCATTAGTCAATGAAAATGACAGCCTAAATAAAACAATTTCGGAATTGACTCATACTACTCAAAATCAGCAGCAAGAAATTACAGAGCTAGAAAATAGTAATATGTTACTGTTAGAGGAGAGTGCTCAAAAAGATGTTCATATATCTACACTTAATCAAGAAATATTGAATCTAAAAGCGGAGCTCGCGGCGTTAAAAGGTGAGTAATCGGAAGCTGATGAAATAAAATAGCCGAAGATTTGTAAAAAAATGAGTTAATATCTAATTTTAGTTGCACAAACGGTGCTCATCTCATAAAAAATAAATCTGCGTGATTTAACGGGATAACCAGAAATAAGTATTTTTGGTTATCCTATTACCTACACTACTTCTACATCTAGTCTTTCTGCGAGTAATTGACGCTCATTGTTGAGGCCTCGATAATCTCTTAGTCCAGCGATTAATGCTCTTAGTAATATTGTATCTGGGTTGTTATTTTGTAATTGGTTTTCTAACAGTGTGAGGGTATGTTCAACTATTTTTCGCTTTGGTTCGGATAGCTTCAGCTTTTGCGCTTTATTTTTGAGCTGAGAAAATGCTTGCTGAACTTGTTGTTGTTGTAGCTGCTGCTTTTTCGCTTCAATTTCTTTGAGTGAAGGGAGATCTCTTTCGGTCAATACGGGCGGTAGACCATGCTTTGGTAGCTGTGTACAGATTGAGTCTAAGCAAGATACAACCCAATTGACCAACTTTTCAGTGTCAAAGTCAATTCCCTCGACAACCGAAAGGGAAAGGTAATTAGCGATTATTCCGTCTAACGTCATCGCCAAGTCGGTTTCCCAGCGTTGAATTTGGTCACCATACTTCTCCCTCAAAAATCCTACTTGTAAGGTCAACCAAGTCAAGCGGAATTCTTGGTAAAACATGAGTAGGCTGTGGTTCAAACTTAGAGACTCCTCTTGTAATAACAGGTTAAACATCGCCTGATATTGCTGTAAATCTTCATGTTGAAAGCGAATTTGTTGCCGCAGTTTTTCGTCGGGGGTGAGTGTGGCGTTTTTCAAAACCGTGGTTATTTTTTCCAGTAAGTTGTTGGTTTGACTTTGAAATACAGCTAATAGTAGATCTTCTTTTGACCTGAAATGCAAATAAATAGCCCCTTTTGAGATCCCTACGGAGTCGGCGATAGTTTGCATACTAAACGCACAGTCTCCTTCAGAAACCAACAGTGCTTCTGCACACTCCAAAATTAGTTTTCGCTTATCAGACATCATGCCTCCTGTAATCGTAAATAGTATACAGTCAAATTAAAAGTGACCAATAGGTCATTTTTAATTTGACTGAGGTTGGGATTTGGTCAATTATGTTGCTGTGAAATCAACAGGAATATATAAATATGAATAGTACAGCATCATTAATTCGATTAGTGCGTCGCACAAGGCCTAGTGGGCTGTTGTTGTCGACACTTTTTGTAGTGACCTTGATGTCTAGTCTTTTAGGGTTGTTAGTCCCGCTACAAACGAAAGCGCTACTAGATAAGCTGAGTGAGACAGGGATGTTTACCAATGAACAAGCGCTAGTTTTGCTCGCGGTGTTAATAGGCTCTGCGATCTTAACTGGAGTAATGACTTATATTATGGGAAAGATTGGTAATGAGCAAAAACGCAAGTTGCGTGCAGATTTATTTAACCACATTATAGCTTTACCGATGTCATTTTTTGATAACACTCGAGCTGGAGAGCCTGCAAACCGTATCGTGAAAGATACAGAAATTATTGAAAATCTGGTGAGTGAGCAATCAGTTTCATTTCTTTCTGGTGTGGTGTCATTACTGGGGTCTTTTATTATTCTATGGTTTCTAGATTGGCAAATGACGATGGTAATGCTCGGGGCTGTTATGGTGAGCTTTATGCTGATTTTACCTTTTTCAATGAGGCTCACCATGCTTTCAAAGCACCTACAAGATACGGAAGCATCTTTGTTAGGGCGACTAACAGAGCTGTTTTCTAATATTCGACTACTCAGAACACAATGTGCGCAAGAATTTGAAACTAATCACAATAATAGCCAGTTAAATGGGCTTTATCATATCGCAATGAAAGAGCATTTCTTACTTGCTACGATTGGTTCATTAGTCAATTTGGTTATTATGGGGTCTATTGTTTTGGTACTAGGGTTTGGTGCTTCACGCGTTGCAAGTGGAGCGATGACACTTGGTGCTTTTGTCGCTTTTATCATGTTTTTATTAAATATAGTCTTACCTATGGGTCAGCTAAGTATGGTAGTCGCCGCATTCAATAAAGCAAAAGGCGCTGCTATTCGGATCAATGAGATATTGACTACTCCTTTACAAATAGAAGAGGGGGTGAAATTAAGTTTGACCAATGAGTCAATCATTGTCAGAGAGTTATCATTTGGTTACCGTGATGACAAAATGATATTTGATACATTGAGTTGTAGGTTCATGGCTGGAAAAACGACAGCCATTGTTGGAGCATCTGGCGCAGGTAAGTCTACTTTGTTCGCATTGCTACAGGGCTTTTATCAGGCTAAAAGTGGATGTATCGAAGTCGCAGGTTCAAATTTGAATGAGATAGACAAAGAGAGTCTTAGATCACAAGTTGGGTATGTGGCACAAGACAGCCCACTATTGTGTGCGACAATATACGAGAATTTGGTTTATGGTGCAAAGCAACAACCAGATCCGGAGCGACTGAGGCAGGCTATTATTGATGCCGATCTCAAGCATTTTATCGATACCCTGCCAGTTGGGCTAGATACTCAAGTTGGTGAACGCGGCGTCACTCTATCAGGAGGGCAAAGGCAGCGTATTGCGTTAGCGCGAGCATTATTGAAGGAGCCAGCTGTACTTTTATTAGATGAAGCAACAGCTAATCTTGATGCGCATACGGAAGCTGCTATTCAACTTGCATTACACAAAGCGCAAGCCGGCCGAACTACGATTATTGCTGCGCACCGCTTAAGTACGGTTGTAGATGCTGACAATATCTTGGTAATCCAAAATGGAAAAGTTGAATCACAAGGTAAGCATGATGAATTGATGCAAAGCAGTGAGTTTTACAGCCAACTGATAAGTAAGCAGTTCGGATTAAAAACAGACAGGGACATCACTGTAGCTTGCTCTTAAGCTGTGTACCTGTTTGTAATTAAACTGCGAATACACATCTGCCCCCTTACTATAACAAAGCTTTCGCGTTTGTTTTTGAGGGGGCATCACTCTATTTTAGTATTTGGTAATTATTTTGTATTAATTTTTATTTTAGTGTTGGTTCTTTTTGGTGGTTTGTAATACAGTTAACGTGATAAACAACCTCTGCCTTAGATTAAAGTTGCTGTAGTAGGTACGGTATATTTTAACTTGAATATTTTTATGAGTTAAACAAGTTCATATTTTTCGGCTGGTTGTAAAGGGAGGAATCACCAGGAGGGTAAGCTATTTAATTGATACGTATAGGTTTGCTTATGTCTCGTAAAACTTTACACCCCAATTCACGTACATCATTACCTCTTGTGCTGCTCATGACCGTGTTGTTGTTAGTGTTTACGTTTTTGCATTTTCCTTAATGAGTAGAAGCTACCTAAAATGCCGCGTAGAGTACACCTCCAATCGCTTTTCATCTCGATATAACTCGAGCTTTTTCAAATGTCGACGCCATAGTGAAATTAGCACATCGTTTCGGTGCCTCTATTAAACTTATACAGTTAGATACAGAACCAAACTGGAGTAAACTTGGGCGGAATACGTAGTTTACGATTCAAACCTTTGCTCCAATAAATCAACAAAACAACCTCAGCTGAGCTTGTTCCACACTTTGTAACAGTTTTTTATCGTCAAATTTAATATTTAAAACAAATGCTTATGGTTCTTTGTTAGTTGGGTAACGTAATTCAATTGTTTGGTGGTGTAATTCTGGCCGCGATAATTTGCTTATTGCTCCCAACTCGGTATAGTTTAACGCTGGCCAAATAAAGTAAACCTGAGCTTGGGTAGTAAACGTATTTTTAACACCAAACCGCCATGACAAACTGGTTGTATTGGTAGCAAAAGGTGACGACTTAGTTATGCTGTCAGACTACTTGCTCAATTTGAGGGAGTAAAATTGGGGCTTACTATGTGAAAAGCTTTTTGTTTGGGACCACTAAATAGCAACTTTTACCCGAGCTTGAATGGGCATAAGTACGTTGGCGAAAGCAGCAGTGGTTGGATGTTATCAATATGCTTGCTTTACCTCAAAATAGTTTATTTAAGTAAATTGGTATAAAACGCATTTTAGTGGACGAAAGTGCTGTTTAAAGTGAGCTTTAAAAACAACGTTTTTATTACCTCTTTACCTTAATCTCAGGTTAGGAAAATATCGTCCATATTATATGGACATCATAAAATAGGCCTTAGTTTTCAGAGGCAGGTATGCAATTAATTCAGCTAAAATCAGATGATCCACAAGTAATGTCGGTGTTTTCTGAAATAGATAAGCTTATGAATAGCTTATATCCAATCGCAAGTGCACAATCTTTATCGGTGGAAGAGATCAATCAACCTAATGTCTACGCTGTAGGTTTACAAAATGATGACGGTATAGTTGCTTGTGGAGCTATCGTTAAGCAGTTTGATAAAACGCTTTATGGCGAGATTAAACGGCTGTACGTAAAGCCGAGCTATAGGGGGAAGGGGCTATCCAAACGGATTATGCAGATTTTACTTCATTACGCTGGTGAAGCGCAAATTCCACTTATTCGCTTAGAAACAGGTTCAAAGCAAACAAGTGCTATCAACTTGTATGAAACTTTAGGTTTTGAGCGTTGTGAACGTTTTGGTATGTATCGCGACAACCCACTTAGTGTGTTTATGTCGCTATCCCTAAATACTGGCAACTAAATGGTAGGAAAGTGGTTAACGTAACCGCTATTACGTTAACCATGTTGTCAATGCTACTTAAACTAAAGCTCCGTATTTGGCGTGTTTTTTATGGCTTTGATTTTTGCATGAAGATAGTGACTTCAGCCATGACAATCCCAAACTTTTCGATATAAGAGCGATTAATGAGTGTTGATTGGTTGAATGACCACATCCAATCATCAAATTTAACCTCATAGCTCGTGTCTCCAACAGGGAGATCCATTCTGTATTGCCAATTCATGGCGTTGCCAAATGTACCACCGGTTGCTTTATCAAGAATATCACCAGCAACGCCGGAATATTGATTATCAGCTTCTTTACTAATGGTCCAAACTCTTGTTTTTACACCGTCCCCGAGTAGGTACTCAAAATATTCGTCGAGTACGAGCTGGCCGCTGTTATTGATTGAGCCTTTGATATCTACGGTGAACTGTTGTACTAAATTTCCATCTCTGTCTTGAACTATGCCCCAGGCCTTTACATCTCCTAAAAAGAAGTCATAAGGGTCAAATTTTGGCGTCAGTGAGGTGTATTTAGCCCCCTCAATTCCTGTACTACATGCGGTTAAAAACAATATTATCAGTGAACTAAAAATTAAACGCATAACTATCTCCTTAGGCCTAACAGCTCGTTGCGCATTTGCGGCTCTGTGGTTTTTTCACCGAGCCAGATATTAAAAAACCAGGTGGTAAAAGCTGGATCTTTGACTTCGCCTATCAATTCGTCGTTGTGATAGAACAGAGTATGGTCTTGTGCTGTTTTAATTCCAAGAAGCACCGTTTCATCTTTCACATCAGGGAATATATTGTTCATTATTGTGAGCCACTGATCACCGAGCTCAGCATCATTAAAGCCTTGTTTTTGCATTTCTTCGAGAGAACGTTTGGCAATGTCTTCACCATTTAATGAGCGAAGGTACTGCAACTTGAGCGCGAATGGTTGGGTGGCAGAAAAGTTACCTTGGGTAGCAAAAAGACTCGCGTCATACACATCCCAAAAAAGATATGTCATGCGACTAGTTTGACCAACTTGTTTTGGGTTTTCGATAAAGTTTGCTATTACATTTTCACTGGCAGTGGCTAACTTGCTAAGTAGCAGCAACAAAGTAAAAAGGATCGTCCTTCGCATTGATTTTCTCCAATTTCAACAATGCTAACCTTTACGTATGAAAGTGCTGCTTTGTTCACTTTGGTTGGTTGCTTGTCTCATTGTTATTTTTTCATATTATTTGTTAAGCTGGGTGAAACCTGATTATTGGAGTAACAATGAACATCTCTATTCGCCCTGCCAAAATCACAGATGCAGAAACCATCTTACACTTTATCAATGAGCTGGCTGTGTATGAAAAAGAGCCTGATGCTGTATTGAATACCGTAGCTGAAATTGAAGATAAGCTATTTGGCGCAGATGCCAGAGCACACAGTGTGATCTGCGAGTCAGAAGGGGTCGCTATCGGCTTTGCTGTTTACTTTTTTAATTACTCTACATGGCTCGGTAAACACGGCTTATATCTCGAAGATTTGTATGTCGCTCAAGATAAACGTGGCAGTGGGGCAGGTAAAGGGATCATGAAGTATTTAGCACAGTTAGCGTTAGAGAAAGGGTGCGGTCGTTTTGAATGGGTAGTACTTGATTGGAATAAGCCGTCAATAGACTTTTATGAGAGTATCGGTGCTAAAGCCCAGCGTGAATGGATTATTTATCGTTTATCAGGACAGGCGTTGCTCGATTTTGCAAAAGACGAATAGTCTGGGTGCTGGACAAGTTGTGCTCTCTTTCACGGGCATCTTATATTATACCACTTTGACTTAATACCTGCTCAATTTGAAGGTGTAAGTATGACGTTAACCGCGTTGAAAATTTCTTATTTAGAACAA
>NZ_RCSQ01000167.1:0-20596 GCF_004103255.1 Pseudoalteromonas sp. PS5 | reverse complement strand
AAATTTTTAACGCCGTTAGCGTAAGATTTACTCCTTCAAATTGAGCAAGTATTAAGACTAATAGGTATTAGTTAGGAAAACTACTATTTTAACCGCATGTTGTAAGTAAGCTCAAGTTTGGATAACTCAAGTCTTAAGCATTCTAAGGTAAGGTAAATACAGGAAACAAAAAAGGCAAAACAGCTGTGCCGTTTTGCCTTGGTCACCAAGTTGAAGTTGTTTGCTGGCACTGTATAAGACAACCCAGCACCAGCTGGTTGGAGTTAGTTATCTACACGCTCGAATACGGTAGCGATGCCTTGGCCTAAACCAATACACATGGTAGCAAGGCCGTATTTTGCTTCTTTCTCTTCCATTAAGTTAATAAGCGTTGTGCTGATACGTGAACCAGAACAGCCCAGCGGGTGACCCAGTGCAATTGCACCACCGTTAAGATTCACTTTCTCATCTACTTTGTCTAATAGACCAAGGTCTTTTAGTACTGGTAGAGACTGTGCTGCGAAGGCTTCATTCAGTTCAGCAACATCAATATCATCGATGGTAATGCCTGCTTGTTTCAATGCTTTTTGCGAAGCAGGTACTGGACCGTATCCCATGATTGAAGGATCGCAACCTGCAACTGCCATCGACTTAACGCGAGCACGAATTGGCAGGCCAAGCTCTCGTGCTTTAGACTCACTCATGACCAACATCGCAGAAGCACCGTCAGACAGCGCTGAAGAGGTACCCGCAGTTACTGTACCAGACGCTGGGTTAAATACCGGACGTAACTGGCCTAAGCCTTCTAGGCTTGTTTCTGGGCGGATAACTTCGTCATGCTCGACAAGTACAGGTGTACCATCAGCATCATGACCTTCCATTGGCAGGATTTCTTTGGCAAAACGTCCTTCAAGGGTTGCTGCATGGGCACGTTGATGTGAGCGTACGGCAAATTCATCTTGCTGCTCACGACTAATACCGTGCATTAGCGCTAAATACTCAGCTGTTAACCCCATCACACCGGCAGCTTGAGCAATCGATGTAGAAAGTCCTGGGTGGAAATCATTCCCATGTGTCATTGGCACGTGACCCATATGCTCAACACCACCGATGAGGTATGTGTCGCCAGCCCCAGTCATGATTGCGCGGGCTGCGTCATGAAGCGCTTGCATAGATGAGCCACAAAGTCTATTAACTGTTACCGCAGGCACTGTGTGTGGAATACCAGCCAATAAAGCTGCATTACGGCCAACGTTAAAACCTTGCTCTAAAGTTTGTTGTACACAGCCCCAGTAAATGTCATCAATAGAGTCTGGTGCCACTTGCGGGTTACGCTCAAGTAAGCCTTTCATCAAATGTGCGCTAAGATCTTCAGCACGCTTATGTTTAAATACACCGCCCTTTGAGCGACCCATTGGGGTGCGAATACAATCTACGATTACCGCGTTTTCCATGTTACTTGCCCTCCACTTGATAGAACACTTTACCTTCATTAGCCCACTGTCTTGTTTGTTCAGAGACTTGGTAAATTTCACCAAGGTGAGCATACTTATCAGCCATAGCAACAAAGTTTGCTAGGCCAATTTGGTCTAGGTAGCGGAATGCACCGCCTCTAAATGGAGGGAAGCCAATACCGTAAATGAGAGCCATGTCAGCTTCTTGTGGTGAAGCAACGATGTTTTCTTGAAGACACAGTAATACTTCGTTGATCATAGGCACCATACAACGCTCAATAATCGTTTGCTTGTCAAATTCTGTTGGTGCGTCACAAATACTGCTCAGTAGCTCAGTTGCGCTGTCGTCTTTACTCTTCTTCAAGCGACCTTTGCGATCTGGTGCGTATTGGTAGAAGCCTTTTTGATTCTTCTGACCAAAGCGCTCAGCACCTGCTAACACGGCGACAGGATCTTTGTCTTTACGCGCCATACGAGTAGGGAAGCCATCAGCCATCACGCCTGTACAATGATTTGCTGTATCAATACCGACTACGTCTAGTAAGTAAGCAGGACCCATTGGCCAACCGAAGACATTTTCCATGACTTTATCCACTTTTGCGAAGTCAGCACCTTCAACGACAAGTTGACTGAAGCCTGCAAAGTAAGGGAATAGCACCCGGTTAACGAAAAAGCCTGGGCAGTCATTAACAACGATAGGAGATTTACCTAGTTTTAAGGCGTAATCAACAACGGCAGCAATGGTTTCATCCGATGATTGCTCACCACGGATAATCTCTACCAAAGGCATTTTTGGCACAGGGTTAAAGAAGTGCATGCCACAGAAGTTTTCTGGTTTTTCCAGTGCAGTAGCTAATTCATCAATTCGAATGGTTGATGTATTTGATGTGAGAATTGTACCTTCAGGTAGCTGTGATTCAAGACTCGCCAAGACTGATTTTTTGATCTTTGGATTCTCAACAACGGCTTCAACGATAATATCTGAGTCTTGCAGATCTTGGTCGTTAAGTGTTGGTTTGATTTTACCTAAAGTGGCAACCATTTTATCCATCGACATGTGGCCGCGCTGTACTTTCTTACCAAGTAATTTTGCAGCTTCGCCCATACCAAGGTCTAGGGCACCTTGCTGGATGTCTTTCATGACGATTGGTGTGCCTTTGTATGCTGACTGGTAAGCGATACCGCCACCCATAATACCAGCGCCTAACACAGCGGCTTGCTTAATCTCTGTTTTGCTTTGTTTTGCTTGTTTCTTGGCTACTGTTTTGATGTATTGATCTGCCAAGAAAATACCAGTTTGCGCTGCGGCTTCTGCGGTCTTAGCAAGCTTGGCAAAGTTTTGGTTTTCAAGCGCCATGGCTTCGCTGCGGCCAAGGTTTGCGGCTGCTTTAAGTGTTTGTACAGCCATCATAGGTGCAGGGTAGTGACCTTTAGTTTTGGCCATAACCATGCCTTCAGCCATACCAAAACTCATGCCTTGCTCAACACGGTTCATCTTCAAAGGTTCAAGCTTAACTTGGCGCTTTGCACGCCAATCTAGTTTGCCTTCGATAGCTTGTTCTAATGTGCGAATAGCGGCTGCCATTAATTTGTCAGCAGGCACTACACCGTCAACTGCACCGACTTTCAATGCGTCGTTTGCGCGGTTTTCTTTACCTGTGGTGATCCACGTCATCGCATTGTCAGCGCCGATTAAGCGAGGAAGCCTTACGGTACCACCAAAGCCTGGCATGATCCCGAGTTTTACTTCAGGTAAGCCAATCTTGGCACTGTCTGAAGCGATACGATAATCGGTAGCTAATAACCACTCACAGCCACCACCAAGTGCTAAGCCGTTGACAGCTGATAATGTTGGGAAGGGCAAGTCTTCTATCGCATCGAAGACATCGGTTGCATCCTTAATCCAGCCAACCAGTTCTTCTTCTGGACGTTGGAAGGTAGGCAGGAATTCGAAAATATCAGCGCCAACGATAAAATGGTCTTTGTCGCTGCTAAAGATTAGACCTTGAATATCATCGCGCTTACTCAACTCGATTAGCGCTTCATGGCTTTCTTTAAGTACTTGCTGAGATAATTTATTGACTGAGCCTGGTAGGCAAAATTTAAACTCAGCGATATTGCCTTTGCAAAAATCAACTACAAAGGACTCGCGTTTGATTAACATACATGTTCTCCCGTGCTATACACTGGTACGATGAGTTGTAATTTCAATCAGTGTGGATCCTTTGGCGGCAAATTGCAATGAAAAATTTACCGCACATTTACTGAAATACCTGAGTCGGTTTGCTATGGTGGCTTAACACACCGCGTATTATGTGTAGTTTGCGAGCTGAACCGCAAATTACAAGCCAAAGTAGCCGTTGTTTTACGCCACCTTTAGATAAGCATACTTTGGCTGTGTTTCAATTTCGGTGTGAATTGTTTTTAGCAGATTGAAAAGGGTTTGCATGACACATTGGTTACGTCGCCTAGCTGTGGGCAGTTTATGTTTCGTAAGCTGTCTTGGTGCAGCTCAGAGCACTCATGATGAATTTAAACAGGCTGAGCGTATTGCTTGGTCTGGCAATTATAACAATTTTACAGCAGCCATAGCGCAGCTTGACCATCCGCTTAAGCCTTATGTGGAAATGGCATTTTATCAGCGCCATCCTAGGTTGAAATATCAACAAGAAATCCAGCACTTTCTAACTATATACGAGCACACACCAGTCGAGTGGCCGGTGCGTTCGGCTTGGTTGGAGTATCTAAAGCGACACAAAAAGAAAGCGCGCTTTATCGAGTTTTACCGAGAGACAAGTGATGTGGAGCTGAAGTGTACTTATTTGTCTTATCAACTTGATTTAGGTGCACCGAAAAAGGCAATCTTAGATCAAGTTGCCGATATTTGGACTGTTGGAAAATCCCAGCCAAGAGCATGCGATGGGCTTTTTAGGGCGTGGCAAAAAGCCGGGTATAGAACCTCAGAGCGGGTGTGGCAGCGAGTTTCTAATGCTGCACAGTCAGGGCAAACATCCCTGTTGGACTATCTTCAAAAGTTACTACCAAAGCACGAAGCCTACTTAGCCCAGCTATATAAAACGGTACGTCAAGACCCTAGTGCGGCGGCGGGCTTGTACCGCTTTAAAAAGCGCACCGTAAAAGAGTCTGAAATAGCGGTATACGGTGTCCGCAGACTGATTTGGCGCGATCCTGACTTGGCGCTGCGAGCATGGCAGAAAATGCAAAACATGTTCAGTTTCTCGCAGCAACAAAAAGACAGTGTGGCATATCGCTTTGCATTGGCGCTGGCGTCAAAAGGTCACAAAGACGCACGGTTTTGGTTGAATAAGGTGCCAAAGTCACTACAGGATAAAAAGCTCTTGCAATGGCTGATGAGCAATATGCTAAAAGAGCAGGACTGGGAAGGTATTTCGGCGTTATTTGTGGGCCATGAGCAACTCAGTAACGCACAGCAATATTGGTTGGCTTTTAGCTTGTCAAAGCGAGGAGATATTGCTGGCGCAAATGCGATTTGGCAGCAACTTGCCAAGGAGCGTGATTACTACGGATTTTTAGCCGCTGCGCGATTGGGTTTACCCGTATCTTTAAATGAGCTGCCGCTAGAAATTGACGCTGCTATTGTTGATCAAGTATCTCAAGCGCCAGGGTTTAAACGTGCTAAAGCGTTGTATGAGTTAGAACGTTATACTCAAGCGCGAAGAGAGTGGAACTACTTAACCAATACCTCAAGTAAAGATGAAAAGCTCGCAGCATCTGTATTGGCTGCCGAGTTCGATTGGTATGACAGCACCATTTTTACGCTAGCCCAAATCAAAGCTTGGGATTATGTGGATTTACGCTTCCCGATGGCATTTAAAGACCTATTTTCAAAGTACAGTAAACGCCATCGCGTTGACCTTGCTTGGAGTATTGCGATTGCGCGTCGAGAGAGTTCCTTTGCTCCTGACGCTCGCTCTAGCGCCGATGCCCATGGCTTAATGCAGTTACTTCCAAGTACGGCAAAGTACGTTAACAACCGTAAACGCGTGACAAAAAAGCGGCTTTATCAACCTGCAACCAATATCCGCCTTGGGACTAGTTATTTGGAGTACTTAAAGCGTAAAAATGCCGGTAATGAGATTTTAGCAACCGCATCTTATAACGCAGGCTACCACCGAATAAAACGTTGGTTACCTTCAGAGGCTATGCCTGCTGAGCTGTGGATAGAGCTAATTCCGTATAAAGAAACACGAGATTACGTGAAAAATGTGATGGCATATCGACAGGTGTATCACACTCGCCTTGGTCGAGATGGCAATATCTTAGCTGATATTTTAGAGATGAAAATTGTGAAGTAACCGCACATGGCTGGTATTAGACTCAGTTCGTCGTTTTTAGGTAACAGCTATGATAGACTCGAAAGCATGTGAATTTTTGAAAATGGGTAACCCATGGATAAGTTAGCAAATTTATACGCAGAGCATATTGCCACTTTGCAACAGCGTACAAAAACGATAGTAGACAGAGAAGGACTAGATGGGCTTGTGATCCACTCTGGTCAAGCTAAGCGTCAGTTCCTTGATGATATGTACTATCCGTTTAAAGTTAACCCACAATTTAAAGCTTGGTTACCTGTTATTGATAACCCGCATTGCTGGATTGTGGTTAACGGCAATGATAAGCCTAAGCTTATCTTCTATCGTCCGGTTGATTTTTGGCACAAAGTGCCAGATGAGCCAAGAGACTTCTGGGCTGAGTATTTTGATATTCAGCTCTTAGTTAAGCCGGATCAAGTTGAGCAGTTATTGCCTTACGACAAAGCAAATTATGCCTACATCGGTGAGTATTTAGAAGTTGCACAAGCGCTAGGCTTTACTCAGGTGAACCCTGAGCCGGTAATGAACTTTCTACATTATCATCGTGCCTATAAAACCCAATACGAAATGGCATGTTTACGTGAAGCAAGTCGCCTAGGTGTGCTAGGTCATGTGGCTGCACGAGAAGCGTTTTTTGCTGGTGGCTCTGAATTTGAAATCCAACAAGCGTATCTCAATGCGACTCAACACATGGAAAACGATACACCTTACGGTAATATCGTCGCACTGAATGAAAACTGTGCCATCTTGCACTATACCCATTTTGAACGTAAAGCGCCGAGTCAGCATTTATCGTTTTTGATTGATGCAGGAGCTAACTACAATGGCTATGCCTCTGACATTACGCGAACCTATGATTTCGCTAAGCAAGGTGAATTTGCCGAGTTGGTGAAAGTCATGAACGATCACCAAATTGAGTTGGGTAAAGCATTACAACCGGGCAAACTATACGGTGAGCTGCATATCGATTGTCATCATCGTGTGGCGCAAGTACTTAGTGACTTTGATATTGTTAAGCTAGATGCACAAGCGATAGTTGAAAAAGGCATTACATCGACGTTCTTCCCTCATGGTCTCGGTCACCACATCGGTCTACAGGTACACGATATGGGCGGGTTTATGGCGGATGAAGCGGGCACACATCAAGCGCCACCCGAAGGTCACCCATTCTTGCGCTGTACCCGTAAAATTGAAGCAAATCAAGTATTCACCATTGAACCTGGCCTATACTTCATTGATTCATTATTAGAAGATTTGGCGCAAACAAACAACAAACAGTACATTAATTGGGATAAAATTGATGCGCTGAAACCATATGGTGGTATCCGTATTGAGGACAACATCATTGTTCATGAAGATAGGCTAGAAAATATGACCAGAGATCTCGGCCTAGAGTGATCTGCTAGCGAGTACTAACTATCAGTATATTTGGGAGCCAATTGGCTCCCTTTTAGTTTGGAGCAGTATGTCAGAATATTTCATCCCCAGTGAAACAATTAGTCATCACGAAGAAATAAAGAAAAGCGCGTTTATTGTCCATTTGGCGCATACCCCAACTATTGAGGACGCCAAAGCATTTATTAAACACATCAATGAGCAGTATCCAGATGCGCGTCACAACTGTTGGGCGCACATTGCTGGGGCACCAGGAGGAAGTCATATATTAGGTTTTTCTGATGATGGCGAGCCAAATGGCACTGCGGGTAAGCCAATGCTAAATGTTTTGTTGGGTTCTGGCCTTGGAGAAATAACGGCAGTAACCACACGATATTTTGGTGGTATCAAGCTAGGCACGGGCGGTTTAGTAAGGGCGTATGGTGGAACCCTCAATAATGCTTTGGCTATACTCAAAACAAGCAAAAAAGTACCTGCTTCTATCATTGTTGGCCAGAGTGATTACCATCTTCAGGGGGTGATAGAGCAGTTGTTACAAAGCCAATTTACGGTACTACACAGTGATAAAGCGTATGGTGCCAATATTGCGTGGCAGCTTTCTGTCGATAGTCGACAGACACAACAAATTATTGATGCTATTTATGAATTAACCAATGGTGTTGTATTATTTAAACACCTCAAGGAGTAGGCTCTACTTCTTTACATTTACTCATTAACCTCTGGTTAAATAACAAAAGTGCAGCGTACAAAATGCAATTTCGTACCATAATAAAAATTCTCGGACAATTAGTTGCCCTGTTTAGTATCACTATGGTGCCACCGGCCATTGTCTCTTTGATATACAAAGATGGTGGTGGTGTACCTTTCGTCCTAGCGTTCATCTTTAGTGTGTTAATGGGACTGTTCGCGTACTATCCAAATCGCAAGGAAAACGGCGACCTTAAGGCCAGAGAAGGGTTCTTAATCGTTGTATTGTTCTGGTTAGTACTGGGAACATTCGCGTCCTTACCTCTCATTTTCCTCGATAAACCGAATCTTTCACTTGCAGATGCCGTTTTTGAAGCCTTTTCTGGGCTAACCACAACGGGGGCAACAGTACTGACAGGTATTGAGCACTTGCCAAAATCTGTACTCTTTTATCGTCAGCAATTGCAGTGGCTAGGCGGTATGGGGATCATTGTTTTAGCGGTGGCTGTACTGCCTATGCTTGGTGTTGGTGGTATGCAGTTGTATCGAGCCGAAACGCCAGGGCCCGTAAAAGACTCTAAAATGACACCGAGAATAGCCGATACTGCAAAGCATTTGTGGTATATCTATGTTTCACTCACAGCGGCTTGTACAGTTTCCTATTGGCTTGCAGGAATGAACTGGTTTGATGCTATATGTCATGCTTTTGCTACTATAGCGATAGGCGGCTTTTCAACCTATGATGCTTCTATTGGTTACTTTGATAACCCTCTAATTAATGTTATTTGTGTGATCTTCTTATTGATTGCTGCAATTAACTTTTCATTGCATTACGCTGCGGTCTCAAGCCGCAACATCAAGGTCTACCTGCGAGATCCGGAGTTTAAAGTTTTTCTATTTATTCAACTCGCACTTGTGGTGATCTGCTTTGCGGTATTGTCATCAAATAATGTTTATGAAACGGGCGACGAAACTTTGGATCAGGCACTTTTTCAAGCAGTGTCAATTAGTACTACCGCAGGGTTTGCCACTGATAGCTTTTCAAGTTGGCCTTTGTTTCTTCCTATTCTGCTGATTTTTTCAAGCTTTATTGGTGGGTGTGCAGGCTCTACGGGAGGTGGCATGAAAGTGGTGCGAGTCTTCTTACTCTATTTACAAGGGATCCGTGAGCTGAACCGCTTGGTTCACCCAAGGGCTATTTACTCAATTAAACTGGGCCGTAAAGCCCTACCAGATAAAGTCGTCGAAGCCGTATGGGGATTCTTTTCCGCTTATGCGCTGGTTTTTGTCATTATTATGGTCGCATTACTTGGTACTGGTCTGGATAATATCACCGCCTTTTCTGCAACGGCTGCTTGTCTAAATAACCTCGGTCCCGGCCTTGGCGAGGTGGCAGCGCATTACGGTGATATTAGCGATTCTGCAAAGTGGATACTGACCTTAGCGATGGTATTTGGTCGATTAGAGATATTTACATTATTGGTGTTGTTTACACCTACCTTCTGGCGCGGATAGCCGACAAATAACGATGGGCTTGTACTGACAACGCCCATCTCACCTTATACCCACACCAAGTGTTTTTGCCTTACGATTTCATCCTTAAGAAAGAAAAAGTTAATAAAAATACTAAAAACTCGGATTTTCGGGGTTTTCAAATGTCAGTATTTTTACAACGATTTAACTTTGAGGTGACGACTTTGCTTGCCACACGCTTTTCAGATAAAGGGTTTAGAGTCATTGAAGGATTTGCCGCAAGCCATGAGCAAGGTTCTGGAATGCAGCTTATAGAACGAAGCGTAACACAGTTAAACAACCTGATAAGGGATATTGGTTATTTATTACAAGCGGAGCAAGACTTACCAACGGCTCCCAAGGCATATGACTTATATCATCAAATTGGTTGTGAAAGTGGTGCTCGGTTTGTTGTACAAGTTGTGTCTGAAAATGAGCTTTGGCAAAAGCGTCAAATACCCGCAATACTCGATACAATTGCGCCAAATCATACTGGTTGTTTGTTTCAACATGACGTATCCGGGATTTTATTCGTCGCAAAACGTAATAGTGAGCCAATGATGCTTTTTATTGAAGCTGAAGAATTGGCGATGCCACAAAGTTCGCTTGAGATCCAAAGCAGGATGATGACATTAAGAGACGGTGCAATGATGTTAAAAAGCCATTTTTTGATTAAGTGACCTAAGGTTGCTTTTAACACTTGTGCTGTCGCCTTGACCATAAAATGGATTTTATTGGCAAGTGTGGTGAAAGGGAGGCTACATCAATTAAGGTCAAATGATAGCTGAGAGCATTGATGGCGAACGTGTTGTAATTCACCTTAATTCAGTTTTAAATGACCCTTCGCTAAAACTGCTACAATACAAAAGCAGTAGAGTTAAACTCAGGAAGGGTTAGGATCATGTTAAGAACTCGAGAGGTTGGGCAGGAAAGTTTGCTCACAGCCATTAGCGCAGGCAGTCTCGTTGATATAGAAATTTGCTTACCGGCGAACAGTAAAAGAATAAAAACAGAATATGTCGGTCTGCTCCAAGGAGCATTTTTAATTCTAAACCATCCCAACCCTAAGCGATTAGGCGCGGCGCTGGACTTTGTTATGGAAGGAACCACTGTCATTGTTAGAGCATTGCTCGAAAATGGTGATGGTCAGGTTATTGCTTTCAGATCGCAGATTAAGGCGGTTTCAGTCCATCCCGCGCGGCTTATTTTCCTCCACCCCCCGGAAAAGATTCAAACTTATAAGCTACGTGCGCAAAGTCGCGTACCAACGCTTATTCCTGCTCACTTTCAACACAGTAATAAAAACGAAGTAGGTGTCATCAAAGATATTTCCCTATCAGGGTTACAGCTTGATTTAACGTCAGCTGATATGCCTGATTTGCAAGAAGGTGCAAAATGTAGCGTACTGATTGAGGGCAAAGAAGGAAACCAAATTACCTTAGAGGGTGATGTGCGAAAGATACGCCAACATGATGATATTTTGTCTTTGGGTATTCACCTGACTTCGGAGCCAGGCGTGATCCGTGGTGTGTTAAAGGATTACCTGATAGATTTATCGATTTTTCAAGATCACCGCGATACGTAAGCTATGGCGCTTTACACAAATAAAGCGCTGACCTGAAAGAGCTTCTCTACAACACCAATTTGTTTTTTATCGATTAAGAACATGATCACGTGGTCGCCAGATAGAATAATGGTGTCGTCATGTGCAATGAGTACATCTTCATCGCGTACGATTGCGCCTATCGTTGCGCCAGGGGGTAGCTTAATATCTCGAACCGTACGACCAACGACCTTAGAGGTGTTTTCGTCACCATGTGCTACAGCTTCAATTGCCTCTGCTGCGCCTTTGCGCAGTGAATAAACATTTACGATATCGCCACGACGTACGTGTGTGAGTAGCGCTGAAATGGTGGCTTGCTGTGGTGAGATTGCAATATCAATATCACCCCCTTGAACGAGGTCGACGTAGGCACCACGTTGGATCAGCGCCATGGTTTTTTGTACTCCCATACGTTTAGCCAGCATCGCGGCCATGATATTGGCTTCATCATCATTGGTTACGGCAATAAAGACATCGACTTGCTCGATATGCTCTTCTGAAAGTAACTCTTGATCAGAGGCGTCACCACAAAACACCACAGTATTATCTAGGGTTTCAGACAGCTGGGTAGCACGCGCTTGATTACGCTCAATCAATTTAACACTATGATTCTTATCCAGTGAGCTTGCCAACCCAGCGCCGATGTTACCACCACCGGCTATCATTATTTTTTTATAGGAACGTTCAAGCTTTTGTAGCTCATTCATTACTGCCCGAATATGCTTGGTAGCGGCAATAAAGAACACTTCATCATCGGCTTCGATCACTGTTGTGCCTAGCGGTTTGATGGCTTTCCCTTGGCGATAAATTGCAGCAACCCGAGTATCGACGTTAGGAATGTGTTCCTTCAGGGCAGAGAGTGCATAGCCTACAAGTAAGCCTCCGTAATATGCTTTTACGGCAACAAGGGAGAGCATACCTTCGGCAAATTGGAGTACTTGTAGTGCACCCGGATAATCAATCAGGCGACGGATATATTGCGTGACCAGCTGTTCGGGAGCAATATAGTGGTCGACTGGTAAATCATCGTTATGAAAAAGCTTTTCTCTATACTTTAAATATTGCTCGGAGCGGATCCGAGCAATTTTCGTTGGCGTATTAAAAATACTGTAAGCAACCTGACACGCTATCATATTCACTTCATCTGAGCTGGTTACTGCGATGATCATATCTGCGTCTTCAGCTCCAGCCTGACGCAAGATATCGGGGTGTGCACTGTGTCCCGTCACGCCCTGTAAATCATATTTATCTTGTAGCTCTCTTAAGCGCTCGCCGTCGATATCAACAACGGTAATTTCGTTTTCTTCACCGACAAGGTTTTCTGCCAGTGTTCCGCCGACTTGTCCGGCACCTAAGATAATGATTTTCATATGTATTGCGTCGAGTTATATTATTTTTTTATCAACTTAGCATAATAAAACCCATCGCTCAGTCCGGGTAATAATTGCAAGCCTGGTTGTGCTTTGGTGTCTGCATCATGTAAAGGAACAAGCTCAGCATCAGGTGTCGCAGAAAGAAAGCGTGCGATCTGTTGCTGGTTTTCTTGTGGTAATACCGAGCAGGTTGCATAAACTAGTGTGCCACCGGGCTTGAGTAATGGCCAGATTTTATCAATAATTTGTGCCTGTAACGTCACCAAGTTATCAATGTCAGAAGCTCGCCTCAGCCATTTGATGTCCGGGTGTCGTCTAATAACACCAGTAGCTGAACAAGGTACATCCAACAAGATACGATCATATAATTCGCCGTCCCACCAGGCTTCAGGGTCACTAGCATCGCCCTCAAGGCATTTGGCCGACAATCCGATCCGTTCAAGGTTTTGCTCCACACGTGCTAAGCGTGTGCCATCAGCATCAATTGCGGTCACTTTAGCGTCAGCTAACTCTAAAATATGGCAAGTCTTACCACCAGGGGCGGCACAAGCATCAAGAATATTTTCACCTTTTCGTGGAGATAATAATCTTGCTGCTTTTTGAGCTGCAGCATCTTGCACTGAGCAAGCGCCAGTGGCAAATTGTGGCAAGGCATAGACATCAATTGGACTATCAAGCAGTATGCCGTCTGGGTATTCACCATGAAGCTGATAGGCAACACCCGCCTGGTCTAACATAGCTGCATAATCTGAGGTGGAAAACTGTGATTGGTTAACACGCAGCCACATTGGTGCCTGTTGTTGATTCGCTTCTAAAATAGTCTGCCACTGAGTTGGGTAAGCTGCTTTTAGTTGATTAATAAACCAGCCTGGGTGGTTGTATAAGCAAGCTGGGATCTCGGTAGCACTGGTTTCTAGCTCGACTTGATGGCGCTGGAAGTTACGTAAAATCGCATTAACCAAGCCTTTCATGCCAGGCGCTCTAAGCGGCGTTAATGCGTTTACTGTCTCAGCAACCGCGGCGTGAGCAGGGACACGCATATGTTGAAGTTGGTAAATACCCACATACAACAAAAACTGGAAAACACGTCGCTTACCTTTTAGGGGCTGATCTAACAGTTGTTGGCAGTAATGCTCTAAAGACGGTAAATATCTCAACACGCCATAGCAAATCTGTTGTAGCAAAGCTCTGTCTTTACCGTCTAACTGGCTGGTGGCAAGTGGCAATTGCGCACTTAACGATGCACCTTTATCGACAACTTGAAACAGGGTTTGGGCAGCGAGTGCGCGAACATTACTCACGCTTCACCAACCTTAGCGCCAATTGCTACCCAATCAGCTCGACCATTTAAAAAGTCTTGTGCAGACATTGGCTTCTTTCCTTGAGGCTGCAAGGTGTGGATCTCGATTGCTTGTGTGCCACAGGCAATAACGATACCGTGCTTATCTGCGCGAAGTACGTGTCCTGCATCACCTTGTTCGTCAACAACCTTTGCCTGCCAAATTTTGACACTGTTACCTGCCATGCTGGTAAAGCAAACCGGCCATGAATTAAATGCGCGGATGTTACGTTCAATTTGCTCAGCGTCCATTTGCCAATCAATGTTAGCTTCTTCTTTGCTCAGTTTCTTAGCATAATTGGCTAACGTATCGTCTTGCTTTTCTGGGGTGATCTCACCAGCAGACAAGCGTGCTAGCGTCTCGATAAGCGCATCGGGGCCGAGCAGCGCAAGTTTGTTGTATAAATCTGCACTCGTATCTGTTGCGGTTATAGGGCAGCGAGCAATATGTAGCATATCTCCAGTATCTAGACCTTCGTCCATTTGCATTATCGTCACACCGGTTTCACTGTCTCCAGCCCAAACGGCGCGTTGGATTGGAGCGGCTCCTCGCCATCTTGGTAAGATAGAGCCATGTACATTAAGACAGCCTAGTCGAGGTGTATCTAAAATAGCCTTCGGAAGCAGCACACCATAGGCAACAACAATCATGACGTCGGCATTTAATGCCGCAAGTTCAGCCTGTGCCTCTGGTGTTTTAAGCGATTGTGGTTGCAATACTGGAAGGTCATGTTTTTGTGCTAACACTTTTACTTCACACGCTTTTAGCTTTTTACCACGCCCAGCAGGGCGATCTGGTGGACAGTATACTGCCACAACGTCATGGTGTGATTGAATAAGAGCGTCAAGGTGGCGCGCTGCAAAATCAGGCGTGCCTGCGAAAACGATACGCAAAGGATTACTCACGAAATACCCTAAAGTCAGTTAGTTGGTAATGGATTAGGCTTGCTTTGCAGCGAGCTTAGCTTCTTTTTCGAGCTTCTTACGAATACGATTACGCTTGAGTGGCGATAGGTAATCGATAAATAGCTTACCAACTAAGTGGTCTAATTCATGTTGAATGCACACGGCTAGTAAGCCTTCGGCGTCTATTTCATACGTTTCGCCTTGCTCATTCATTGCTTTCACTGTGACTGTTTCAGCACGGTCTACTTTTGCGTATGAATATGGCACCGATAGGCAGCCTTCTTCGCTCACGGTAGACCCATCGCGCTTGATAATTTCTGGGTTAATTAATACGCGCGGTTCATCGCGCTCTTCTGAAACGTCAATAACAACAATGCGTTGATGAATGTTCACTTGCGTAGCCGCAAGGCCGATACCATTCTCATCGTACATAGTTTCCAACATATCTTTAACGATTTGTCGTACTTCGTCATTAACCTCTGCTACTGGTTTTGCAACGGTACGCAAACGTTCATCTGGAAACTTTAAAACTTCTAATATGGCCATGATTACCCTAAATCAATTAATCGTGTAAGCTGATGTAAGCTAGTGTATGGTCTTATTTTAGCCATTCAAGTTCCCCTTTAACAGGTTTTGATGGATAATAAGCAAAAATAACCACAAGGAAGCCATCATGAAATATCCGATTGCTGCAATAATGATCGCTAGTTGTACTGTTTTTTCAGTAAAAGCAGAGCCCTTGACAGTGAAAGCTGATGCACCGCAACATTATGTGGTGAAAAAAGGCGATACCTTGTGGGATATTTCTAAAATGTACCTGCGCTCCCCATGGAAGTGGAAGCAGCTATGGCAGTGGAATCCAAATATTGCAAATCCTGATTTAATCTATCCTGGTGATAATCTTAAGTTGCAGTACGATGCACACGGAAATCCAATGTTGATATTGGATAAAGGGATAAAAAAGCTCTCTCCACATGTGCGTGTTATCAACCAAAAGTCGACGGCAATTCCAACTTTACCTCTACCAATGATGGAGCCCTTTTTGCGGTTTGAGCAAACTCTGTCTGAATCCAAGTTTGCCCAAAGCCCTATTGTATTAGGTGCCGACCGAAATGTGAAAAATGCGTCGCCTGGTCACCTACTTTATGTCAAAGCGGATTTAGTCAAAGGCGGTCATTATGCTATCTATAGGCGCGGTGACACATATCGGGCATTGGATAGTAATGAAACGCTAGGTTTAGAAGCTGTGCTAGTAGGAAGTGGTCATGTTGTTGAACAGGGTAATATGAAAGCCGGAAGACCAGCTAAGCTTCATCTCGAAGTGGCTAAACAAGAAGTACGAGCTGGTGATATTGTTTTACCTATCGCCAGTGGGCAAAGCTATCCCGCGCAGTTTTCAATGGCCCGTCCAAAGCAACAGACAAGTGGCCGTATTATTGCGAGTGACAATAAGCTTAGAGAGTTTAGTACCATGAGTGTTGTGGTGCTTGATGTTGGCAGCAAAGCGCAGCTTAAAGAGGGCAACGTGCTTGATATTGTTAGACAGTCGCCTACAGTTATAGAAAGTCAACATGGACCTCGCTACATAGAAGATGCGTCTCGACTCGACAAAATGATCACCCAAATGGGGTCTTGGTTTGGTGAGGAAAATGATGACAGTAGCATCGTATGGCATATGCCCAAAGAAAAGGTAGGAGAAGTTATGGTCTTTAAAGTTTATGAAGACCTCAGCTACGCCATGGTTGTGGCGACTTCCGAACCAATAAGGGTCGGTGACTACGTACAAGCGTTCAAGGAAATGGCTGACAATTAGCAGCTCAACTTCTCCTTGAATTAAGCAATAAACTCAAGGAGAGAGTATGAAATATTCGGAACAAAGTTGTGTTCTGGCACTGGCTTTATGCCAAGGTCTTGGCGTAAAAACGGTGCTTGCTTTACTGAAAAAGTTGTCACTTAAGGAGCTGTTTACCCTAGGTAAACCTGAACTGTGTGCCTTAGGACTCAGTGAGCAAGTGGCGAATAACTTGCTTCATACGGATTGGTCAAAAATAGACAGTATTAGCACGTTTTGTCAAAACCAGCAGATCCATATCCTCACTATATTTTCTTCCGCTTACCCAACTCAACTAAAAGAAATTTGTAACCCGCCGATTGTACTTTTTTGTAAAGGTAACGTCTCATTACTAGCGCAACCACAAGTCGCAGTAGTTGGTAGTCGTAGCTCTACTCGAACGGGACTTGAATTGGCGAGTGAATTTGCAAATGGGCTGAGTCGCTCTGGTCTGGTTGTAACCTCTGGCATGGCCAGAGGAGTTGATGGTGCAGCACATCAAGGTGCTCTTGATGCTGGTGGGAGCACAATTGCCGTGCTTGGTACTGGGGTTAATGTGGTTTATCCCAAGCGTCATCAACGACTCTACGATGATATTGTTCAGCGTGGTCTGGTTGTAAGTGAGTTTTTGCCTAACACCTCCGCGAATAGTACACACTTCCCGCGGAGAAACCGCATAATCTCTGGACTTGCTTTGGGTGTACTACTTGTTGAAGCTGAGATAAAAAGCGGCTCGTTAATTACCGCACGCTATGCACTGGAGCAAAATAAAGAAGTGTTTGCGATCCCAGGTTCAATTAAAAACCGATTAAGTAGCGGTTGTCATTATTTGATAAAGCAAGGGGCCAAGCTTACCGAGAATATTGAGGATATTTTGGAAGAAGTGAGCTTTTTTTGTGAAAACAGTCTATATAGTATAGAAATAGATAGGCAAAAAGAGGAACTGTGTCCTGTATTAGAAAACCTTGGCTTTGAAGTGACTTCCGTTGACACTTTAACGCAAAGGACCCAGTGGCCAGTAGAGCAGGTGGTTGCCAGACTACTGGACCTAGAACTCGAAGATAAAGTAGAGCGTGTATTAGACGGCTACATAAAACTCGCGAGGGGTTAAGAAGATGTTTGATATTCTAATGTATTTATTTGAGAACTATATTCATAGTGAAGCAGAAATTTTTGTCGAACAAAATGAACTGACCGATGAACTCCTTCGCGCAGGCTTCAATCAAGGTGAAATATATAAAGCGCTTGATTGGTTAGAGCAGCTTGCAGATTTACAACACAGTGATGAATACCCCTACTTAAATGCCAAGCCCGACCATGCCACACGTATTTACACGGATAGCGAGTGTAATATGCTAGATGTAGAGAGCAGAGGCTTTTTGATGTTTGTAGAACAAGTTGGTGTGATTGACAGTACAACCAGAGAGATGGTGATGGATAGGTTGTTTGCTCTGGACAAAACCTACATCAGCTTGGATGACCTTAAGTGGGTTATCTTGATGGTACTATTTAATGTACCAGGTAAAGAGCATGCTTATGCGCAAATGGAGGATCTTATTTTTACAGAGCCTGCATCAGTTGTGCATTAACAGAGTAATCGAACGGTTTTACTCTACCATGACAAGCAAAGGTCGTTGGATGTGCTTTAAGTGCAATGACGACCACAACCACCTATTTTGTCTGAGCCTTAGATAATTGGTATAGCTCATGTCTTTCACGCAGCTCGTTTTAGCACTAGCGACATAGGACTTAAAAACAGCGAGTTTACTCAACTTGAACTTAGAATAATAACTTGTTCATTAGTCGCAGTTGTCCCTTACTATCGCGTTAGATTTGTTCGTAATAGGCTAGTTACTGACGCACAAAAAACGCATAAATTTGCCAGGTATTAGGAAATAACTTCTGACTAGCGTGATATTGCGCTTATTGAGCTGAGGTATTTTAGTTGAGACCCCGAGTTTAGTTTACTCAGTTATTGTCCAAATCCTAAGATATTTATTCAAAGCGATTTGTTATCATTTCCTTGACCCCAAAACCAAGGTGATTATATTAAGTGCATACTTGCACAAAGGGCGGTAATAGAGCCATGAGTAAAATTGATCATGCGTTATTCAATGCAAAGAAGCATGCGTTAGAAAAAGAATATGAAGTATGCCCCGACTGTGGCTCCGAGCTGGTGATAAAAAATAGTAAAAAGGGGCCATTTATTGGCTGTGCTAGCTATCCTACCTGTGAATATATCAGGCCTTTGGCGCATCATGATAGCCATGTTATTAAAGTACTTGAAGGTGTAGCTTGCCCCGAATGTAGCAGAGATTTAGTCATCAAAAATGGTCGCTACGGCATGTTCATTGGTTGTACCGGTTATCCTGAGTGCCATTATATTGGGCATGAGGATGCGTCTGACTCGCAGGAATTACCAGATTGTCCTAAGTGTAAAAAAGGGAAGTTAACACAGCGAAAAAATAAGTTTGGTAAACACTTCTATAGTTGTAATAGTTATCCAAGTTGCAAATATACTTTGAATGCTAAGCCTATCGAGCATGCTTGCCCTGATTGCCATTGGCCGGTGCTGGTGGAGAAAACCAGAGCTGGTAAAGCTGTGTTACAATGCCCGCAGAAGTCATGTCAATCGATAGTGGAAATACCGTGAAAAATGACGATAAAGCGGAAGCTTCGATAATAACCTCGCCCGAATCAGCATTGCAAGCTGGTGAGGTGATCTGTTATCCCACCGAAGCTATTTTCGGATTGGGGTGTGATCCTGATAACGAAGAGGCCGTAGCTAAACTGCTGGAGATTAAATCGCGACCAATAGCAAAAGGGTTAATCTTAATTGCAGATAACTACGGTCAGTGTTTAGCCTATGTGGATGATAACAAAATTCCAATGGATAAACGCGCTGAGATATTTTCAGCATGGCCTGGCGCTATTACCTGGTTACTCCCTGCGAAACCAGAGACACCGCATTGGTTAACTGGTGGCCACGATACTATCGCGGTGCGTGTGACCGATCACCCTATTGTTAAACAAATCTGTCAGCGCTTTGGTAAGCCGATTGTTTCTACTAGCGCCAATATTACAGGTGAAACACCGGTAGCCTCTTTGTTGCACGCGCGCAAGCAGTTTGGCAATCAAATAGGCTATTATGTTGACGGTGAATTAGGCGCAAACCGTTCCCCAAGTGTAATTAAACATGCCATAACAGGCGCTGTTATCCGAGGATAAAACCATGAGTAAAGTAAACTTAGAGACCGTAAAAGCCTTTTTACTACAATTACAAGATAACATCTGCAAAGGCTTAGAGGCTGCTGATGGTAAGGCTCAGTTTGTTGAAGACGCCTGGGAGCGTGCGGAAGGAGGTGGTGGTCGTACCCGTGTCATCCGCGATGGTAATGTGATTGAACAAGGTGGGGTAAATTATTCGCATGTTTTTGGGGCGTCTATGCCTGCATCTGCCACCGCTCATCGGCCTGAGTTGGCAGGAAGAAGCTTCCACGCTTGTGGCGTATCCTTGGTTATCCACCCCAAAAATCCACATATTCCCACAAGCCATGCCAATGTGCGCTTTTTCATTGCAGAAAAAGAGGGGGAGGAGCCTATTTGGTGGTTTGGTGGCGGCTTTGATTTAACACCGTTTTATCCAGTATTAGAGGATGTGAAGCACTGGCACCAAGTGGCAAAAGACGTGTGTACACCATTTGGTGACGAGGTATATGGTGATTATAAGAAGTGGTGTGATGAATATTTCTATTTAAAGCATCGCGATGAAACGCGAGGTGTGGGAGGTCTATTTTTTGATGACCTCAATCAGTGGGGTTTTGAAAAAAGTTTTGCCTTTATGCAAGCGGTGGGCAGTGGGTTTCTTGATGCTTATCTGCCAATTATTGAAAAACGTAAAGATACGCCTTATACCGAACAAGAGCGTCAATTCCAGTTATATCGTCGCGGTCGTTATGTAGAGTTTAATTTGGTGTGGGATAGAGGCACATTGTTTGGCTTGCAGACCGGTGGTCGCACCGAATCTATTCTCATGTCAATGCCACCGTTGGCGCGTTGGGAATATGATTTTCAACCCGAGGCTGGCTCTAACGAAGCAAAGTTGTATGAGTACCTCACCCCAAAGAACTGGTTATCAATGTAATAAAAAGGAGCCTAGGCT
>NZ_RCSQ01000166.1:0-8671 GCF_004103255.1 Pseudoalteromonas sp. PS5 | reverse complement strand
AAATAAGAAATTTTTAACGCTGTTAGCGTCAGATTTACTCCTTCAAATTGGTATTACTATGACGCTAATTAACCTGAACTCGAGTTCAGGTTAATTAAGACCTGCTTTGAACAGATCAGTAGCTAAATTTTTGCCTTGCCTTCAAAGCAGTAGCAAGGCGCACAAGTCATGTTGTCACCTAGGCTTTCTTGGCTAACAACCTAACAGTAGAAAGCTTGCTTTAGCAAATTGATATTATAACTATCAACCGTTCTTATTCTCCCTTCGCTTTGTGTTTGCTAGATTTACTCTGAGTTAATGCCTTGTTACACTGAATTTAGGGACTAGGTTTAACACCACTAAACCAACTATAAAACCAATAAAAAAAAACAAAGGATTAAAATAAAAATGATTCGGGTAGAAAACTTAAGTCGCGTGTACGGAAGCGGAGAAACGCAAGTGCATGCACTAAAATCCGTTTCTCTTGAAGTGATGGAAGGCGAATTTGTCGCAGTGATGGGCTCTTCAGGCTCTGGAAAGTCCACACTAATGAATATACTTGGCTGCTTAGACTCTCCAACTTCCGGTGCTTACTATCTGGCAGATCAAGAAATTCAAGCTGTAGAAGATGAAGCGCTGTCACAAATTAGAAATCAGAAAATCGGCTTTATTTTTCAAACATTTCATCTGCTCACTCGACTAACTGCACTGGACAATGTCATCTTACCACTGAGGTACACCAATACCTCTCCATCAGAGGCCAAAAGTCGAGGGCTTGCTATGTTAAAAAAAGTGGGCCTTGACAGCAGAGCACATCACAAACCTTTCGAAATGTCTGGAGGACAACGCCAGCGTGTTGCAATTGCTCGTGCGCTTATCAATGAACCTAAAGTTATTTTTGCCGATGAGCCAACTGGTAACCTAGATAGTAAAACTTCACATGAAATCATGGAATTACTTTGCCAGCTGCACCAGCAAGGCCATACCATTGTGATGGTAACGCATGAAGACGATATTGCCGAATATGCTGAACGAATCATCAGAATGAAAGATGGTGAGAAAGTGGAGGATAGCCAATGCGCAGTTATATTATAAGCTTAGCCCTGCTCACCTCTTCGCAGGCTTTTGCCAAGCAAATTATTATCTCAGGTGTTATTAAGGCTGGTGAAACTCAAGTCTTTCACGCACCAATGAGCGACTCTTGGAAAACGCAAGTTCAATGGATGCTACCCGAGGGGGAAGTTGCCAACAAAGGGGATGTTGTGGTTGTCTACGATTCAGGCTCCATTGCTACCTCAATCGACCAAGACAAAGTCGCGCTTGATGCCGCAAAAGATGAATACAAGCGAATTGAACAAGACGGCGCCCAAAAGATACTCGAAGCCCAGTTTCAGTTGAAAAAAACCATTTTGCTCGTTGAAAGAGCCAAAATTGATGCAAGCGTGCCAAAAGCCAATATCAGCACCTACGACTACGAGCAATACCAGCTGACGTTAGAAAAAGCGATCATTGAAAACCATAAAGCCGAAATCAGTTTAAGCAAGGCCGAAACTGAAGCAAAGGCAAATACTCAGAAACAGCGGCTGGAGATAAAGCGATTAGAAGCAAGTCTCACGCACAACCAAGAGCAGCTAGAAAAAATGAGTCTAATGGCCAGTAACAGCGGCCCCATTCTGTATGCGGATCACCCATGGAATGGCAACAAATTATTTGCAGGTGCAACCGTACAACCAGGGTGGAAAGTAGCAGAGATCCCTTCTACAGCAGGCCTGTATTTAGAAGCTTGGATACATGAAGTGGATGCTGCTGGTATCAAAGAAGGTCAAACTGCTGATTTAAAGTTTGACGCATTTCGCCCCTCATCAACGCCAAGTACACTTACAGAATTATCAACACAACCTGAAAAACGCCAAGACTGGGGCCAAGGTATGTATTACCGAGCTAAATTCACATTCAACACCGATTTGCCACTACTACCAGGCATGAGCGGAAGCATCACTTTGCCAGGAGGGAAAAATGAAAAGTAAGGTACTGGCATTTATCATTCCACTCTATTTACTTGGCTGTACCCAGGCTCCCAGCGATACACATATCGTTAAGTCACAGACAATCACTATCACAGTAGAAGCGAATGGTGAATTAGAATCAAAAAGCCGAGCGTTGATAGCACCTCCTTCAATCAAGCGTATGTGGCAATACAAGATAAAACAGTTAATGCCTGAAAATACCCCAGTTCAAAAAGGCCAAGTTGTTGTTTCGTTTGACGATCAGAGCGTGAGAGATCGTCTGATGGAGTACAATTCGAAGCTTAGCCAAGCACAAAAAGAACTGGAAAATAAACAAGCTCAAGTCGAGGAGCAAGAAGAAGAATACAAACTTGCACTGGCTGAAGCGCAGATGAACTTCGATAAGGCAAAACGACGGGCAGAGATCATAGATAACTCACGCTCAGACAACGATCGTAAAAAAGCGCAAATCGACTTCACCATTGCAACTAATGAGTTAGAGCTTGCCCGCAGCAAACTTGCTTTTCATCTAGACAACAAAGAACTGAGTATCCAATTGGCAAAAAGTAAAGTTGCACGAACAGATGCTGAAGTAAAAGCACTAAAACGTGATATTGAGCGTTTAAAAGTTAAAGCACCAATGAATGGCTTAGTTGCTTATAGAGCAAATAGAGCAGGTGAAAAACCCAGTGTTGGTGAGTCCATGCAGTTTGGCCAGCCTGTGGTCGAGTTGTCAGTTATTGAACAAATGCAAGTAAAAGCGCAAATAAAGGAAGCCGATTTTGGGCGGATTAAATTAGGGCAAACAGTAAAAGTGACCATTGACAGTGCCGACGGTTATGTCATAAGTGGAAAACTCGTTGAAATAGGAAAGGCCTTCAGGGAGAAGTCATATCAAGATAAAAGCCGCATTGTTGATGCGATTATTGAACTGGATAAAATCGATACTGATAAGCTAAGACCCGGATTAAGCGCTCGTGTAGAGATAGTGACGGCCCAACTCGATAACGCCTTAACCGTTCCGCTTAACGCTTTAAAACAAAGTGCTGGCAAAGTGCTGCTAAACACAAATTACGGTGAAAAAGAGGTGACAATTTCTCATACAACACCGACGCTTGCCGTGGTTTCTTCTGGCATTAGCCAAGGCACGGAGGTAAGGCTATGAGCAAAAACTTACTCGCATTGCTTGTCCCTATTTGGTTGCTTGGCTGTCAAGAAGCATCGGATAAACCAACACAACTGCTCTACACTGTTGAGTCAAAACCATTTTCGATAACAGTGGATGCCGAAGGCGAACTAGAAGCCGCAAGCGAAACCGTGATATCTGCCCCAACTTCAGCCAGAGGAGCGCAAACACTTGCTTGGATAGTACCGGAGTATTCTCAGGTGAAAAAAGGCGATGTGATTGCACGCTTCGATGGCAGCCAGTTAGCAAGACGAAAACGTTTTAGCGAATTCGACAAAGGCAAAGTAGCGCAAGACATGACCGTGACAGATAGTGACTTAACGACAAGAAAGTCCCATTTAGATAGCGACAAAAGCATTGTCAGTGAAGAGAAGCGCTTTGCCGAAACCTTTTCAATAGATGACGAACGGATCCGCTCAAAGCTCGATATTTTAGATCAACTACAAAATGTTGAGTATCTCAACGCAAAAGAAGCATATTTTGAGTGGCAGACAGACCAATTTTCCTCCTCTGCACTGGGAGAAATGGAGCTACTGAAACTGCAATCAAAACAGCATGAAAGCAAAATTGCGATGTACAACGCAAATTTGGAAAGTCTCGAAGTTATCGCGCCACATGACGGCTTACTTACCCTAAACGCGGATTGGCGTGGAGAGAAGCCAAAGGCAGGCCAAGCATTATGGCCTGGGCAAAAAATTGGCGGGTTACCAGACATTTCGTCTCTGCAAGCTAAGCTTTTTGTTCATGAAAAAGAAGCGCTTGGCCTTGAGGTTGGGCAAACGGTTAAGTTTACTTTACTCTCCAATAGTGATGAACGCTTTGATGGTAAAGTCACAAAAGTATCGCCCTATCCACAATCTATTCGCCGTGGAGATCCACAAAAATACTATGAGATTATAGCTAGCCTCAACGAAACTCCAAGCCACTTTACACCTGGCAATAAAGTACTCGCTACATTGCTTGTTCAAGAACGTAAACAAGCACTACTGGTGCCGAAACATAGCATTATCAATGACAACAATGCGTTTTTTGTGCTAGTGAAAGACGGTAGCCAGTTTCAACGTGTAAAAGTGGAGTTAGGGCAAAGCAACCTAAGCCACACCGAAGTACTGGAAGGTTTGTCCCCTAACCAACAAATTGCACTGGTCGCGAATAAGGAATTGTAATGAAATATGTAGAGTTATTTACCGACGCCATGGTGCAATTAAAACAGCATAAGCTCAGAACCCTATTGACCTTGCTCGGTATGATTTTTGGTGTGGGCGCCGTGATTGCTATGTTAAACATAGGTGAAGGTGCTGAACGAGAAGCGCTTAAAATGATTGATTCCATGGGGATTAATAATGTTATTGTCAGCGCCAAAGACATTGAAGAGAATGACCTAAAAGAACAACGAAAACACTCGCAAGGTCTTAACTTATTAGACGGCCAAGTGATAGTCGATGCTTTGCCCTTTGTTAATGATTTTTCTGCTGAACGACTGGTAGATACCTATCAGATATATAGCGAGTTCGGCAGCTTTGAAGGTGAAGCTGCCGGTGTCACTGCAAACTATTTTAGTCTTGCCCATTATGAGCTTGCGGATGGTCGCCTACTTAATGCAGAAGATAGCAAGGAATATAGGCAAGTTGCGTTACTTGGTGAAAATACCGCAAAAACGCTTTTTCCCTTAGGAGACGCAGTTGGTCAACAAGTAAAAGTAAATCATTTATGGTTTGAAGTTGTTGGTATTTTGCAAGCACCACACCTAAATAAAAAGGAGTTTCAGGGCGTGGCATTAGGTGGTGAGCAAAGTCGTATTTTTGTACCTCTGACAACCGCTATTTACCGTTTTAATAAGGGGCTACTGGAGCCAGAGATCACTGAGTTGAAACTGGCCATCGACAAATCTCACAGTCCAATTTTAGCATCTCAAGCTATTGCTAACATTCTCATGAATCGCCATAGCGACATTGACGACTATAAGTTAACCATACCAGCGGCCTTGCTTGCTCAGCAAAAACAAACGCAGGCCATTTTTAATATGGTGATGTCTTGCGTAGCCGGTATATCCCTCCTTGTCGGTGGCATTGGTATTATGAATATCATGCTCGCGACTGTACTTGAACGAACCAAAGAAATCGGATTATTACGTGCAATAGGTGCCACTCAGAAAAATATTCAGGTTCAGTTTATTACAGAGAGCTTTACTATCTCAATCTTAGGTGGGCTGCTCGGGGTGGTGTTTGGCATTGTGCTTTCAGAGATCATTGCATTTTATTCAAATTGGGCTGTGTCTTGGTCTCTCAGTGCAATTGTGCTCTCTTTTAGTATTTGTGCATTAGTTGGCTTAATATTCGGTGTATATCCCGCCATTAAAGCCTCAAAGCTGGATCCTATCGAAGCATTACAGAGTGACTAATCTTATTTTTTGTATGCGCTTTAATTTTGTTTTTGAAAGCTAAATGAAAAATAGAAAAATTAAATTATGTTACAAGGACTTAATTCTAGCGCAAAGAAAATCTAAACACCGACAGGCCTGTGCTTTGTAATGATACCAATTAGCGTAAATACTTGCTCAAGCTGAAGGAGCAAGTTTGACACTAGTTGGTATTATAAATTGCTAAAATTTAACTCTCCTCCTCCCTCACAG
This sequence comes from Pseudoalteromonas sp. PS5, assembly GCF_004103255.1. Taxonomy (NCBI): domain Bacteria; kingdom Pseudomonadati; phylum Pseudomonadota; class Gammaproteobacteria; order Alteromonadales; family Pseudoalteromonadaceae; genus Pseudoalteromonas; species Pseudoalteromonas sp. PS5. The sequence goes on along the minus strand of NZ_RCSQ01000166.1, from coordinate 2,868 downwards.
TTATCAATTAGAAGCGCCTATTCAGTGTAATTTATTCGTGAGCTTTGGCATTTATTTGCTACATTAATAGAAGAACTTACCCCAAGTAGCGCGGCGTCAATCTGAATGCTTTTTCATTGATGCAAGCTAGGACATAAATGATGAATCGTAGCCCTCAGGAATTGGAACAAGAAATACAAACGCTAACAGCACGCTTGGCAGCAACTACATTTGAGCGGGATAAATATAAAACGCTATTTCTCGCCTCAGGCGACGCGCAGTCTATTGTTGATTTGGACTCAGGGAAGTTTGTGGAATGTAATCAAGCCGCCGTAGACTTACATGGCATTGATAGTAAGGACACCTTTTTAAAGCTTACGCCCTCCGATATATCCCCTCCATATCAACCTTGCGGCACATCATCCAAACAATTAGCCACCTATTTTATACAAAAATGCCATCAAGATGGCGCACAGCTTTTTCATTGGATCCACAGTAAAACTGATGGCACGGTATTCCCCTGCTCTGTTTCCCTTACTGCCGTACACATACAAGATAAACGCTTGGTGCTCGCTACTGTGAGAGATATCTCTGAACTTATTGCAACGAAAGAGAAATTAGATAAAGCCAGTACCGATGCTAAACAGTATAAAACTGCCTACCAGACAGAAAAAATGAAATTCGAGCGCTTTGTTAACTTAGCACCCATTGGGATCGCAGTAAACGCGATGGACGATGGTACTTTTCATTATGTTAATGACGAATTTAGTGAAATGACGGGCTACTCGGTAGAGGAATTAAACAATACTGACTATTGGAAAATCACTCCCGAAAAATATAAGGCACAAGAACAGATACAGCTCGATAATTTGCAAAAAACTGGCCGTTATGGCCCGTATCAAAAAGAATATATTCACAAAAGTGGTCACGTATTTCCAGTACTTTTGTCTGGCATTAAAGTAGCAGATAATAACGGTAAAAACTTCATTTGGTCAGTTATCCAAGACATATCATCACAAATTGAAGCACAAAAACAACTTAATAGTGCGAGAAACCAAACGGACTCGTTGGCACTGAGAATGCAGCTTGCAAATAACTCTGCTCAAATCGGGGTTTGGGAGTGGGACTTAGTCACCAATGAGCTGATCTGGGATGATTGGATGTTTAAATTATACGGGATCCAAAAAGCACAGTTTTCAAAGGTATATGAAGCGTGGGAAAGTGCAGTTCATCCAGACGATATAGAGTTCGCCAGCACGCAATTACAAACCGCTATCGCTGGTACCGGTGAATATGAACCTGAGTTTAGAGTCGTTCATCCAAACGGTGATATTAGAACCATAAAAGCCAGTGCCCAAATCATACGCGATAAGGATAACAAGCCCACTAAAGTGATTGGTGTGAATTATGATGTGACTGAGAAAATCAAAGCTATCGAAGTATCTGAAACCGCACGGCTAGCAGCTGAACATTCTTCTAAAGCAAAAAGTGATTTCTTAGCGAATATGAGTCATGAGATCAGAACCCCTATGAATGCTATTTTAGGTGGCTTGCAGTTACTAGAAAATGCAAGCTTAGACAATGATTTAAGGAAAGTACTCAGTAACGCAATATTTTCAGCAAAAAGCTTGTTGACCATCATCAATGACATTCTGGATTATTCAAAAATAGAGTCTAACAAAATAGAGCTGGAAAGCGCGCCGATTTCAATTCGCAATATCCTCGACTCCGTTAAGTATGATCTCGATGCTTTAGTTAGTAATAAAGGGGTAGACTTTGTTGTTAACATTGACAAACATTTTGAAGATGGTTGGCTTGGTGATTTGGTTCGAGTCAAACAGATAATACTAAACCTAGCATCAAATGCGGTAAAGTTTACACACAAAGGTAAAGTGTCTATCACAGCAACTAACGTCATACACAATAACAATGCGGCAATTCATCTAAGTATCCAAGATTCAGGGATTGGTATGGATGAGCAAACCCAAAAGCGTATATTTGAGCGGTTTTCTCAAGCAGATACCTCTACTACCAGGCAATACGGTGGTACAGGGTTAGGTATGTCTATCACGGTTAATTTGATCAAACTTATGAACGGCACGATTAATCTAACCAGTAAGGCAGGACAAGGAACCACTGTTGATGTAACACTTCCGCTTGAACAATCCAACTCTCAATCACAAGTAACACAAACAAAAACGCTGACTCCACCAAACTTACAAAACCTAGAGATCCTGATTGCTGAAGATAACCCGATTAATCAGATATTAGTGAAAACCATGCTAAAAGAAACGGGAGCAATTATTACGGTCGTTGAAAATGGTGACCTTGCTGTTAAAGCTTGCCGCGAAAACTCTTTCCATCTAATACTAATGGACATACATATGCCAGTAATGGATGGTGTTGATGCGATTAAAGCGATAAGGAAGCTAGATATTAAGATACCAGTCATTGCTCTTACTGCTAATGTGATGGTTGAAGATGTAAAACGATATTTTAAAATTGGTTTTAACGCCCATATTCCAAAGCCAATTGAGTTGTCTATCCTCTACGGAGTGTTATCGGACTATACGAGCTAAAGTCGACATCGCTGCGGATTGTAATGAACAGTTCCCCCTTATACCACTTCTCATCGCTTTGTTATTCGACTCCGCCAAAGTAGCCATTTACTGGAATCAATAAGCCTGAGTTGGACAAACATACTACTGTTTAAATTGATCGGATGGTTAAGCTTTTTTGATCCGCTGGCAAATTGACCTAAACCAATAAATAATCCGCTTTTTGTTGGACTTTTTTTCACCACACGGTAAACTTTTGTGTGATTCTTATCAAAAATAATACCAATTATCTTAATTAAGAGGTCTATTTTAAGGCGAGAAAATCTTGTCG
>NZ_RCSQ01000165.1:0-4732 GCF_004103255.1 Pseudoalteromonas sp. PS5 | reverse complement strand
GCAAGACCAACAGGGTCAGCAATCAGAGAGTCAACAAGAGCAAAATAATAATGAGCCGCAGCTAGATCCATCCATGCAACAACAAGAAGCAGATCAGCAAGCACATGAACAAAGCCAACAACAGGGGCAAGCTGTATCTGAGACGGACGCAGAACAAACACCGCAAGATGAACAAGCACGCAATGCCGCCATGATGCAGGAAAGTCGACCTCTGACACCTGAAGAAATTGAAAAAGCACAACAGCTCAATCAGTTACTCAGAAAAGTACCTGACGACCCAGCGATATTACTGAGAAATAAAATGCAATTAGAAGCACAAAAACGTAAACAAAGACGTCTACCGAGAGGAGTTGAGAAATCATGGTAAAACGTATTTTATTTTTGCTGTCTTTGTTAATAATAAGCCACAAAACGCTCGCTGTGGATAATCTCACCGCAAGCGTAGACAAAAATCCAGTACTTGCGGGTGAGTATTTTACCTTGTCAATCGTCGCGCAAGGAAAAGTCAAAGGCACAATTCCAGATGTGTCAGCTTTGAGTAATGACTTTGTCACAAGCCCTGTAAATACCAGCTCTCGAACGAGTATCATCAATGGCAGTGTTGCTAGCTCAACAACCTGGCAAATGCAGCTTGTGGCTCGCTCCCCAGGAACCTATACCATTCCCGCGTTCGAAGTTGATGGCGCAAAAACGCAGCCAATCGAAATCTCAGTCGTCGCTCGTGAGGATCAACAGCAAAGCAAAGATATTTTCGTCAAGACTGAACTAAAAACACCTAACCTTTATGTGCAGCAAGCAGCGCTTTACACCGTTAAGCTGTATATTGGCAAGGACTTACTAGATGGCCAGCTGAGTGATCCTATCTCAGATGGTGCTACCTTTACACAGTTAGGTAAAGCCAGTGAAGAATACGAGATTATTGATGGACGCCGTTATATGGTTTTGACGCGTGAATACATGATCCAACCGCAAAAAAGTGGTGACTTCACCATCAAGCCGCCAGTATTTAATGGCCAGATCAGAGATAATTACCGCCGTATGGCTACCTCTGCCGTTGGCGATAGTATTGACTTTTCAGTATCCCCTATCCCGGCCGATGCCGCCGATACGTGGTTGCCAAGCGAATACTTAAACTTTTCCGAGGAATGGCAACCTAATGAGTCAACCTTTACCGTTGGGACTCCAATCACTCGAACATTAACCCTAACCGCTGTAGGAGTAACAAAAGAGCAGCTTCCAGATATTCAGATAGAGGATACCGATGGATTTAGAATTTATCCTGATACTTCCGAGCGAAAACAAATTACCAGAGATGGAAAAGTTATCTCGCAACTGATCGTTTCGTTTGCCTATCTGCCTCAGCGAGCTGGTGATTTTGTTTTACCTGAAGTCACGTTACCTTGGTTCAATACCATTACCAAGCGCGAAGAAATTGCTACATTGGCGAGCAAATCTCTGAATGTAGTTCAAGATCCAAATCAACCCGTATTACCACAAACACCAAAAGTGACTCAGCAAACGCGTAGTAATGAGCCAAGTCAAGCGGTGTCGACTTCAACACAACAACACACAAGCTATACAGTACCGCTGTGGGTATGGGCTTTAGCAGTGAGCGGTTACATAGTATGGCTAGTCACATTGATGTTCTGGTGGAGGGCATCTAAATTAACAGTGAAACAACAGCCAAAAATGAGTCAGCAAACCAACTCACAGCCTTTGATTTCGTTTGAAGAAGCCGTTAAACAAAACAGCACAAATGCGTTTTATCAGGCACTGCTCAACCATACTAGACAACAAAACATGTCGATGGCCAAATGGTTGCAACAACAGCCTGAGTCGTTAAAAACGCAAGTGAATGAGTTGCAACGTTCACTTTACAGCAACACCCAATCTAGCGTTGATTTATCCGCTTTATTCACTGAAGTAAAACGGAGTATCAAGCAAGCAGCGGACAAAAGACCTAAGCAAGTACTTGATACGCTGTATAGCTAAGCGCCAAGCGGCGCTTTTTTACTCTTTACCACTTTTGTTTGATAATAAGGCTTAACCAATTTGCAGGAATAAATCTGACGCTAACAGCATTAAAAGTTTCTTATTTAAAACAAATAAATAGCAAATTTTTCTTGCCTAGATATATGTACGTATCTCAGCATCAGCAGGGTACGAAAACGGTGTTATCGACAAGATTTTTCGCCTCAAATTAGCAAGCTTAGTTAAGCTTGTTGGTATAAAAATAGAGCAGCGATCAGCAACACAAGAGAGTATTGCTGTTATGCTTAATAAAAATAATTGGTTTGTGATGAAATAAACCAGCCAAAAAATAGGTCTCATCAATATGGCCACTAAACAACATCAGTACGAGTCACTGGTGCGGGCATACCACAAAGAGCTATATAAGTTCGCTTATTGGTTATGTGGAGATCCAAGCATTGCCGAAGACTTAGTACAAGAAACTTTTTTACGGGCATGGCGTGCGCTTGACTCTTTACAAGACGAACAAGCCGCTAAGCCTTGGTTATTAACGATTTTAAGACGAGAAAATGCACGTCGTTTTGAGCGTAAACAATTTGACTATGCGGAGGTGGAGCAAGATACCTTAGTCGATGATAGAAGCTCAGCTTTAGATGACGAAATGGAACAAACTGTAGTGCAGAGACAAATAGCGAGCTTATCTGCTGAATATCGAGAGCCATTATTACTTCAGGTGGTGATGGGATGTTCAGGTGAGGAAATTGCAGAGATTTTAGAGCTGAACAAAAATACAGTCATGACAAGATTATATCGAGCCCGTAACCAACTCAAAGACGCTTTAACGACTAAATATGAACCAGTAAAGGGGGCATCAAACTAATGGATGAACTCGAATTTCGACGTCGCCTTGTTGCCGATCCTCAAGATGAAGAGGTAGCAAAGTACGCGTCACAACAACCCGAATTGCAAGCGCAACTAGAAGATATGCGCGATTTCGATAAGTTTTTAAGTCATTCTCTGGATATTGACGTTCCAGATGGGCTTGCTGAAAGAATTATTGCAAAGCAGCAATTGCTGGAGGAAGAACACGATAAGGTAACGCATGTTTCATGGTTTAGGCGTATTTCAGCCCCACTGGCGGTAGCCGCTAGTATGCTATTTGCTGCTGTGATTTTTTATTACGGTGGCTTGGCACACCCAACAGATACAGCTGAGCATGCGCTTGCACACGTCTACTATGAACAAAATGCCTTGGAAAAGCAGGAAAGTGTTCCTCTTCAGACAGTTAATGAAAAATTAGCAATGCTAGGAGGTAAGTTCGATACTTTACCGGGCAAGATAGTTTACGCAACTTTCTGTAACTTTAAGGGGCAAAAAAGCCTGCATTTGGTGATGCAATCAGAATTTGGCCCATTGACCGTTTTTGTAGTGCCTGCAGATCAACAAAGCACACAAGATCAGAAAGACAACTTTAGCGACAGTCGTTTTGAAGGGCTAATCGCACATCATGAAAAAGCCAATACTATCTTGGTCGCCAACCGTGGTGCACCACTTGAGAGGTTCCAAACTGAGGTAAACAACTCTTTACGTTGGCTGTAAACCAACCAGACACCACAATGAGCTTATTGTGGTGTCTCAAGATCCTTACTAAACCACCAAAATTCAAAATAAATTAAGATACAACCCTATTCAAATAGCAAAATGACTTCTTTACAATGTTGCAAGTTATTTTTGTATATAGGAACTTTATGAAACATTTCATTGTGTTATTTTCACTTGTTTGTTTTTTATTCACAGCGAGCTTTGATGCTGAAGCAAGAAAAAAGTTTGGTAGTAAAAGCAAAGGCAAAACTCATCAAACTCAAACTACTCAGCAAAAGCAACAAACGGACACCCAAGCTTTAAATGCAAAATCAACAGCTAAACCTAAGTCAAACAAAAAAGGGATTATGGCAGGTGTGCTTGGTGGTTTGTTAGCTGGTGGGTTAATTGCTGCAATGCTTGGTGATGATTTCGAAGGATTTCAATTCCTTGAAATGATTTTATTAGCAATCGCTGCATTCATTATCTTTAAACTAGTTAGAAGCATGCTAGCTAAAAAGCAGCAACCAAGCTTTGCAGGGGCTCCACAAATGGGTCATCCGAGCACCCCATCTCAACAGCCACAGCAATTTCAAAGCAACGGTGCCACCAGCGGTGGATTTGGCGCTAACAGTGTACCAATGAATCTACCACGAGATTTTGATGTTAACGGTTTCTTACAGGGTGCCAGACAACACTATCAAACCATTCAAACGGCATGGAATCAAAACGACTTTACCACCATGGCTGAGTACCTAAGCCCTGAACTAGTTGAAGAGTTTAAGCGTGAACGTGAGCAACATGGTGATGTTAAGACAGAAGTCATGTTTGTAGATGCTGCGCTTGTTCGTGCAGACACAACTGCCGATGTATGGGAGATCAGTATTAAGTTCACGGGTAAATATCGTGACCTTAATGATATGCAAGAAGAGGCTATTCTTGAGATCTGGCATTTAGAGCGCAAAACAGCAGGTGATGCGCCTTGGCTAATCGTCGGCGTTGAGGACTTAGCTGAATAAGCGAGATCAAAACCTGTATTTAATGCCAATTAGTCTTAATACATGATCAATTTGAAGGAGTAAATCTGACGCTAGCTGCGTGAAAGACTTCTTATTTCGAACAGCTATCGACACGGTTTCCTCGCCTCAAAATAGAGCAATTAATTAACCCGAGATCGGTT